>BHEP01000040.1 GCA_003851245.1 Bacteroidales bacterium
GTATTTTACTTCAGCTATTTGCTGATTGTTTTGCAGAGTTCTTGTTGTCCAGATTGTTTATTACAAATGAATAAACGCATAAATTTATGTGGGGAGTAAACCAATAAATAAGAAGTATAAGTCTTATTATTTATTCATCCTTATTGATTTTTCATTATTCATTGTTAAGAAATTCCGGTGGTTATAGCGTTGGGGTTCCACCTCTTCCCATTCCGAACAGAGAAGTTAAGCCCAATTGCGCCGATGGTACTGCATTTATGTGGGAGAGTAGGTAGCCGCCATTTTTTAAGAAGTCCGTATTTGATGAAAATCAGATGCGGACTTTTTTGTGTTGTTTTCGATTTCACCATCAAATCGAAATTAAGGATTGTTTTGTTTTCGATTTTATGTATCTTTGTGGACTAACTATAAACAAATGAAATCTTTTATATAAGGAACTCTCATCAATCAGACTTATTATAAAAGCTTCCAAGCCAATGCTATCAGCAAACGATGAATGAGGCTGCAAGGCAGTTGCATAGCCTTCCGTTTTCTTCGAGGCTTATAAAGGCAGCCATAAAATATTATTGCAGGGTTGATGTCTGATATTGAAAAGTTTGCAAATGATGAATTAAATCCTTTGCCTGATTTAATAAAATAGCTCTTATACATTATCAATTTGAAACTATACATCCTTTTTTAGATGGAAATGGTAGGGTTGGTAGGCGCAAAGGGTAATAATAAAAAAATGAAAAACGAAAAATGAAAATAAAATTTGAAATTTGTGCCAACTCCTTGGCATCAGCTATAATTGGGGAGCAGGCCGGAGCAGACCGCCTTGAGTTGTGTAAGGACTTGGCCATTGGAGGCCTCACTCCCAGTATTGGCGATATTGAGATGGCAAAGAAGACGCTAAAAATTCCTGTTTATGTTTTAATTAGACCGCGGGGAGGCGATTTTGTTTATAGTGTCGAGGAGTTTGAGATAATGAAGCAGGAGGTGCATGCTTGTGGCAAACTGCGATCTGATGGGGTGGTTATAGGAATGCTCCATGCAAATGGAACAATAGATACTGAGCGCTGTTTAGAGTTGATACATATAGCCAAGGCCTATGATATGGGCGTAACTTTCCATAGGGCTTTCGATGTTTGTAGCGATATGTACATTGCCTTGGAGGAGATCATATTTATGGGCTGCGAGCGAATTTTGACCTCAGGGGGTAAGAAAAGTGCTTTAGATGGCTCTTCAATATTGTGTGATCTGATAAATAGGGCTGGCAATAGAATTATTGTAATGCCAGGAGCGGGGATCACAGAGCACAATATCGTTCAGTTGATTGGCGAAACAAATCTCAGGGAGTTTCACGGCTCGTTTACAGACCTTTCAAGTACTCAAAGCAAATTGCCTATTGCCGATATAGATAGGATAAAGCAAGCTTTAGCAGCTATATTATGATTGTGCACAGATAAATTTGCCTATAGAACGTATGACATCTTGGCAGTATATGGTTTACGATAAATGTATATTGCCTTTGGCATAATAATTGAATTTGTAGGGTAGAGCATTTTATTAAATTGACAAAAAAAGGATGATGAGTGATGATTTTTCGCCTCAGTTTGAGATATTAATTGAGAGTAAGAATATAGATTTAGAAAATTTGGATAAAGAGATTCCTATATTGACATTAAAAAACATGGTTTTTATGCCAGGCATTCCCACCCCAGTCAATGTAGGGCGTCAGAAGTCTTTAAAACTAGTTCAGGACGCAACAAAGAAGAAAAAGTTGATAGGAGTTTTTTGCCAAAAAGACTCTAAATTGGACGACCCTCAGATAGACGATCTTTTTTCGGTGGGAGTACTTGCTGAAGTGGTAAATATTTTGGAGGAAGGCAATGACAGCATGACAGTTCTTTTGATGGGAGCAAAGCGGATCCTTTTGGACGAGATTGTTTCCTTCGATCCTTATTTGAAGGGAAAGTTTACTGTGTTGGACGATATAATTCCTCCCAAGGCAGACAAGGAGTATAAGGCTCAGCTAAATTCTGTTAAAGACCTTACCTTGATTATGTTGGATAGCAAGATGAATCCTCCAGTATTTGTTTTGGAATCTTTAAAGAAATCTAAGGATTACAATCATATCATAAATTTGGCTTTTTCTAGTTTGGATGCCACGCCAGCTCAAAAGCAATTGGTGATGGCATGTGATGACATGAAAGATAGATTGAATAAGTTGCTTGTACTCTTGAATCATGAGGTGCAGCTACTTGAAATAAAAGAATCTATAAGAATGAAGACCAAGGTAGATATTGATAAGCAGCAGCGCGAATATTTTCTTCAACAAGAGATGAAGAATATTCAAGAGGCTCTAGGTGGGGGTATGCAAGACCTTGAGATTGCTGATATAAAAGAAAAGGCATCAAAAGTAAAATTTTCGCCAGAGGTGAAGCTTATTTTTGAGAAGGAAGTTAAGAAATTGGAGCGTTTGCATCCGCAGTCTCCAGATTTTTCAACGCAGATGACCTATATTCAAAATATATTGAGTATTCCTTGGAATTCTTTTACCAAAGACAATTTTAATCTCAAGAGGGCAAAGAAAGTATTGGAGAAAGATCATTTTGGTCTGGATACAGTAAAGGAGCGCATCTTGGAGCATTTGGCAGTACTGAAACTGAAGGGGGATCTGAAATCTCCCATTATATGCCTTTATGGCCCTCCGGGAGTGGGCAAAACTTCTCTGGGAAAATCTGTTGCCGCCGCATTGAGTAGGAAGTATGTGCGTTTATCTCTAGGAGGTTTGCACGACGAAGCAGAGATACGAGGGCATAGGCGAACATATATTGGAGCTATGCCTGGGCGCATTATCCAGAGCATGCAAAAAGCTGGTTCTTCTAATCCTGTTATTATTTTAGATGAGATAGACAAGGTAGGCAGTGATCATAGGGGAGATCCTTCGGCAGCCCTTTTGGAGGTGCTAGATCCCGAGCAAAATTTTGCTTTTCACGACAATTATTTGGATATAGATTATGACCTTTCTAAGGTATTGTTTATTGCTACAGCCAATAATTTGGGCGCAATTTCTCAGCCCCTGCTTGATAGGATGGAGATGATAAATGTTAGTGGTTATATCATAGAAGAAAAATTGGAAATAGCCAAGCGTCACCTGATGCCTCAGCAGTTGGAAAACCATGGCATAAACCCTAAAAAATTTGATATTCCGAAGAAGACAATGGAAGTCATCATAGAGTCTTATACAAGAGAGTCTGGAGTGCGCGGTCTGAGCAAGAAAATTGCTAAGGTTATGCGTAAGCTTGCTAGAAAAATTGCCGAAGAAGAATCTTATCCCGCAGTTTTGGGGCTTGCCGACTTGAAAGAGTATTTGGGAGCAAAGGAATATTCTAAAGACAGGTATCAGGGCAATGAATATGCAGGGGTTGTCACTGGATTGGCTTGGACAGCAGTGGGGGGCGAAATACTTTTTATTGAAACTAGTTTGAGTAAGAGCAAATCGCCAAAATTGACCTTGACAGGCAACCTTGGCGATGTGATGAAAGAGTCGGCCATTTTGGCCTTGGAATATATACGATCGCATGCCCAGTCTTTTGGCATTTCCGAAGATGTTTTTGATCAGTGGAGCGTTCATGTTCACGTGCCAGAAGGGGCAATACCTAAGGATGGACCATCGGCAGGTATTACCATGCTAACTTCTTTGGTTTCGGCATTTACGCAGAGAAAGGTGAAAGCCAATCTAGCCATGACGGGCGAGATCACTTTGCGAGGCAAGGTGCTTCCTGTAGGAGGCATTAAGGAGAAAATATTGGCAGCAAAAAGAGCAGGCATTAAAGAAATAATTCTTTGCCAAGAAAATAGAAAAGATATAGAAGAAATTAATGAATTGTATCTTAAGGGATTGACATTTCATTTTGTAGAAGATGTGCAGGAGGTTGTAAAAATAGCCTTGCTCGAAGAGAAGGTAAAGAATCCTTTATCCATTGCAGGAAATATTTTGGCTTGACATACAGCTTTTAGGCAGCGTCACAAAATAACATATACCTTAGAGATGTTATTTTGTGACGAGTTGAGCAAGGCGGCTAGCTCCCTTGTCAAAGAGCGGGCCAATATTTCACAATATATTTAGATAATTTATAGGGGAAGGCTCAAATTTATGCTCGTGAGATCAGATAAATTTGATTTTTCTTGCGGCAAAGAAGCTCATTTGAAAGAGTAGTATACCGTGTCTGAATCTACTAATTTGGGTACTTCCATATTCTCTATCCTTGTATCGTATTATAACCTCCGTCATTTTTAGGTTTTGTTTGGCAGCACCAAAGAGGAGGTCGAAGTCGCCAAAGGGGTCAAAGTCGCCAAAATAGCTTCTGTTGGCAGCAATGGTTTGATAATCTGTTTTGTACAGCACCTTGGTTCCGCAGAGGGTGTCCTTGAGGTTTTGGCTTAGAAGGTAGGAGAAAAAAGCACCAAAGAATTTATTGCCCAGGAGGTTGAGGAATCGCATTGCATTTTTCTCCATAGGATATACCAACCGGCATCCGTTTATAAATTCGCCCTTATTGAATCTTAAGGCATCATAAAATTTGGGAAGCTCTTCGGGAGGCATGGTAAGATCGGCATCAAGAATCATCAGTATATCGCCAGAAGCCTCGTCGAAAGCCTCTCTGACGGCATTTCCCTTGCCTTTGCCCGACTGTTTCATTAGCTTGATATTTTTTTCGGGATAGGCCGCCTTCACCCTCTCCATTTCTTGGTAGGTATTGTCGGAAGAGAAGCCCTCGATAAAAATAAACTCTTGGGATAGTCCAAATGCGGGAGTTCGCTTGATAGCATTTTCTATATTTCCCCTTTCGTTGCGTGCGGGTACAACAATAGTAACGCTGGCCTCAATATCTTCGCTGAGTATGGGGCGCGCCACAATAAAATTTGCCAAAGCCATCTGGTTGAAAAACGGAAGGTTGGCAACTACCTTGTTTAGCAAAAAATTTAGTACAGGAATAAATATAGGGAGGAGTATTTTTTTTTCGATTTTTATAATTTGAAAATTTTCTAAGTTCAGAAGACCCTCCACGTCCTTGTTGGAAAACCAGTTTTGGTTGGGCTGTTTTTGCTTTAGTCCCAAGGCCTCCAATATTTTTATAAAAAACTCCCAGGAAAAATTGTACTGCGATATCACAATGCGTGTTTGTGGGTGGCATAGCTTGCGAAGGTTGTGTATTGCTTTTTGTGCATCCCACAGGCATCCTAGGGCATCGCTGAGGATGATGTAGTCAAAGGCCTCCTCTAGCTGCAAGTTTTCGGCATCATCTACTACGAAATGTAGGTCGGGATGCTTTTCCCTTGCTAGCTCCACTACCTGGGGAGCAAAATCAACTCCTAGTCCATAGCTAGGCCTTACGGCAGAGAGCAGGTCGCCCATGCCACAGCCAATTTCCAATACCCTTTTGTCGGCGGGTATGATAAAAGAGAAATATTTTTCCAGCAGTTTATGATAGAATTTGTTTCTTTTATTCCATTTCTGACGTTTTTGTGCTGTAGAATTGTAAAATTCTTTTATATCTGTTTGATTCATAAAATAAAAATGCTTAAATTCGCTGCAAGTTAAACATAATTTTTCATAATACATATAGAGCATGGCAAAAGGTAGGGAAATAAAACGTAAAGAAGCAGGGAGCAAGCAAGTTTATAAGCCTGCGGTGCTAGTTAGCGAAGCTACATTTCTGATTCGTACGGATAATTTTTTAGAGCAGCACTCCAGGCTTTTCTTTTGGCTTATTTTTGGTATCAGTTTGGTGCTGGGTATAGCTCTCTATGACCCTAGGGTGAGCCTTACGGGCGACGACTCGGTGTATATTCTTAGTGCCAATGATTTCATACGACACTTCCAGTTCCCTGGTTTTCAAGGGCCCCTGTATCCCATGGTATTGAGCCCCCTGGCTTTGATCTTTGGAATTAGCCTACTTCCCTTAAAAGCATTCTCTCTCTTTTGTTTACAGGCTTTTGTAGGCTTTACTTATCTGGCTTTTCGCCGCAGGATACCCGCTACCTTGCTTTTTTCGGTATTGCTTCTCACAGCCGTCAACTCTTCGGTTCTGTATTATGCAAGTCAGACCTATACCGAAATGTTTTATATGTGGGTACAATCCATTTGTTTATTGTATTTTTTCCGCTATTTTATAGATAAAGAGGGGGTAGATGCAAGTTTGAAGTTCGACATAAGGCGGCATTTAGGATTGGCGCTCGTTGTATTGAGCTTGACATTGAGTCGCTCGGTGGGTTTTTCTATCATAGCAAGTGTTGTCGCATACTTCCTCTTGAATAAGCAATGGAAGAATGTAGGCTTCTTTTTACTATCTTTTGGCCTGCTTTTTGGAATTTACCAAGTTCTTAAAGCGGCTTTGTGGGGCAGTGGTGATTTGCAGTTTTCAAGTCAGGGTTCGAGCTTACTCCTAAAGAATTTTTACAGGCCAGAGCTTGGACATGAAGATTTTGGGGGTTTTGTAGACCGATTACTTGTAAACTCGGGACATTACCTTTCAAGAGACTTGCTGGTAATTGTGGGTTTGCGAAACATGAGTTTTGAAATTATGGAAATAATTCCATTTGTAGCAATCCTTGTTTATCTTATTTCGTGTGTAGGCTTGTATTTTTCCTTTAAGCGCAACAGATATATTTTTTTCACAGGTTTAGTAGCAGGTTCCTTTCTTTTGGTAACTTTCATATCACTTCAAACGATGTGGATGCAGAGCCGTTTGATAATCCCTGTTTTTCCTTTATTGCTGTTGATTATTTTGGCGGCACTATATTATACACTGCTGAAGTCGAAGAGTAGTCTTGTGCAATCCTTATTTTTTCTTCCCGTGCTTATCATGTTTTTCTCAACTTGGTCTGTAAGTATGCCTGCTATAAGGGATGCGCGAAAATTAAAAAATGAATATAGCGGACTAAATCCCGATTGGCAGAATTATATGAAAGCTAGCAAGTGGGCTGGCGACAATTTATTAGATAGCGATTTGGTGGCTTGTAGGAAGTCTGCCATATCTACTATCTATTCTGGAGGAAAGGATTTTTATGCTATTTATACGGTTCCCAGCTATAGCGTGCCGCATTTTATGGAGGACTGGGATGAGGATAAGGCAAAATTTTTGGCAGTCGATGTAAGCATGGGCTTCAGTAATGAGTTGTTTGTTATAAGCTTTCAGCACAGTAAGGCGGAATTGAATGTGGGCAATAATGCCTACATTATTTTGAATACCGACCCACATTTGCAGGAGTCTTTGGGAGAGGTTCAAGCTACTATCTTGGATTATAGCGAAATATCAGGTCTGCTTGCAAGCTCCGATAATCAGGCCTTGTTTTACCCAGATTCATTGTTAGCCAATTTCAAAAATGCCGGCGTAACACATGTTTTGACAGCCAATATACGTGCTAATCAAGAAGAAAAGAATGGACAAACGGTAAGTACTGTAGAGCGTTATCTCCATAATATTGAGCTAAAATACCCCAGTCTCTTTGAGGTTATTCATCAGTCGGGAAGGGATGATGATGAGCCCGCACAGATCTTGCGCATTCGCTGGGAAGATGTAGATTAATTTTTTAATTATAAATTGTGCGACAAACAAAAAAACAAACAAATATGATTTTTACCAAACTTAAGCTTACAAAATAAAAGTAGGTATGGCGAAAAAGCTTTATAGAATAACTAAAGTTTTTTATAAGTCCAACATTCAAAGGGTAAAAAAGGGCGGGGCAAGCCCCGCCCCTACGGGTTTTTATCTTAAATAATGCCTTGCGCCATCATGGCCTTGGCAACTTTCATGAATCCTCCTATATTCGCCCCTTTCACATAATCTACAAATCCATCCTCTTGCTTTCCATAGCGCGAGCACTGCTCATGTATGTCTGCCATTATTGTTTGCAGCCTGCTGTCTACTTCCTCTCTAGTCCAGTTTAGGCGCATGGAGTTCTGAGTCATTTCCAGTCCCGAGGTAGCTACTCCTCCAGCATTAGCAGCTTTGCCGGGTGCAAAAAGGATTTTTGCTGTCAGGAATACTTCCACAGCCTCCGGAGTGGCGGGCATATTTGCACCTTCCGATACGGCAATACATCCTTGGGCTATAAGTTTTTTAGCATCATCGCCATTGAGTTCATTTTGGGTAGCCGAGGGCAAGGCTATGTCTCCTTTTTCTGCCCATACACGTCCGCCTTCCACATATTTGCAGCCATATTCGTCGGCATATTCCTTGATACGTCCTCTTTGGATATTTTTAAGTTCCATTATATACTCCAATTTTTCTTTGGATATACCTTCTTCATCGTATATATATCCGCTAGAGTCGGAGAGGGTGACAGGAATTGCACCAAGTTCGATAAGTTTTTCGCAGGTGTATAGCGCCACATTTCCAGATCCTGATACCAGGCAGCGTTTGCCTTTGATATCAATATTTTTTGTTTTTAGCATTTCTAGCAAAAAGTATATATTGCCATATCCGGTAGCCTCGGGGCGTATGAGGGAGCCACCAAATTCAATACCCTTGCCAGTGAAAGTTCCAGTATTTTCTCTTGCAAGCTTCTTATACATGCCATACATGTATGCAACTTCTCGTCCACCCACGCCTATATCTCCTGCGGGCACGTCGGTGTCGGGGCCTATGTGTCGCCATAGTTCCATAATGAAGGCCTGACAAAAGCGCATTATTTCGGCGCTTGACTTTCCCCTGGGAGAGAAGTCCGATCCTCCCTTGCCACCGCCCATGGGCAGTGTGGTGAGGGCATTTTTAAAAGTTTGCTCGAAGGCCAGAAATTTCAGTATGGAGGGGTTTACCGAGGAGTGAAAGCGCAGACCACCCTTGTATGGGCCTATGGCGTTGTTGTGCTGCACGCGGTATGCCATGTTAGTTTGCACGACCCCCTTGTCGTCTACCCACGTGATGCGGAAAGAAAACATGCGTTCGGCAATACATAGTCGCTCTATGATCTTGGCCTTTTCAAATTCGGGATGCTGGTTGTAGGTCTCTTCTATCGATGCCAAGACCTCCTCTACGGCTTGATGATATTCGGGCTCGTTGGGGAATCTTCTTTTTAATTCGTTTAAAACTTCTGATGCTTTCATTTTTAATTTTTTATTACCACAATTCTAAGCAGGCTATAGCCAGTCGAAACTGCTAATTGATTTATATTATATGTTTGTTGTCACAAAAGTACGATTAATCTTGGCATTTAGTATTAAAAAGTAATTTTTTTATGCTTTTATCACTCTTTTGGCATTATTTAGTTGTTTTTTAACAATATCAAACCTTTATACCTTCCTCTAGGTGTTTGCACCCCTATCTAGTGCGTGTTGCCCTTCCAGGACTTTGCTTAGCCTCTTCCCAAAGGATGTCCATTTCTGCCAGCGACATTGTTTGTAGGTCTTTGTTTAGTTCCTTTGCTCTTTGTTCAATGTAGTTGAATCGGAAGATAAATTTCTGGTTTGTTTTTTCCAGGGCATTATCGGGATTTATATTGTAGAGTCGGGCGGCATTGATAAGGCTAAAAAAGAGGTCGCCAAATTCATTTTCCATTTTTTCGATTTGCATGTCCTTTATCTCTACTTTTAGCTCTTCCAGCTCCTCTTCTACTTTTAGCCATACATCCTCTCTGAGAGTCCAGTCGAAGCCCGCATTCCTTGCCTTGTCTTGTATGCGGTGGGCCTTGGCTATCGACGGGAGGCTAGAGGGCACGCCAGCAAGTACCGTCTTATTTCCCCCTTTCTCCTTGAGTTTTAGTTGCTCCCAATTTTGCTCCACCAGCTCTGAGCTTATTTCACTTTCGTTTTTAAACACATGGGGGTGCCTGTATATCAATTTTTGGCAAAGGCTGTCGCAGACATTCTTTATGTCGAAAGCCTCCTGTTCTTCTCCTATTTTTGCATAAAAAACAATGTGTAGCAGAAGGTCGCCCAATTCTTTTTTTATCTCATCATTGTCTCTGCCAATAATGGCTTCGCAGAGCTCAAAAGTTTCTTCTATGGTGTTGGTTCTTAGGCTTTCGTTGGTCTGTTTCTTATCCCAAGGGCATTTCTCTCTAAGCTCATCCATTATGTCGAGTAAGCTGCCAAAGGCCTGCATTTTTTCTTCTCTGCCGTGCATTTTTTGTTTTTTTATTAGCGATTGTTTATACTTAGTTTTAGGGGCTAAATTCATTTTTTATAAAGTTCTTCATAGATTGGCTGAAGCCTAGAGCTTATTAAAGACATCACGACTTCAAAAGATAAAGAATTATTCGTCTCTATTTTTTTTAGAAAGCGTTCCCATTGTTGGTTGCGCTTTTTATCTATGGCAAATTCTTTTGTGAATAGTGGGTGATTCGATTGATAACGTGTTTCACGGTTTGCAAAAGTTGCATAAATGGCTTCGGAAGTTGTTTTATTATCCAATGAGTGGTTTTTGAGAATCTTGTATACATCATAGAAGTCTTTATAGCGACTGTTTACCTCTGAAAGTTCAATCATTGCGTGAAACTTCTCGGCTACAACCGACTCTAAAGAATAAGCCATAATCGAGGATTGTGGCAAATCCTCCATCAGACTTGGATATGATAGTTGTAATGCTTGGGGTCTCACGACATCACCAAATCCAACATCCATCTTCATTGTCTGTTTGATGGAGTCTAAGTGTGTTATCACTGCTACACGTACTCCTCTGTAGGCACGCCCTTCTGTTATCTCCTCTGCGATAATAGTAGCAACATCAAAGCTAATTCCATCCTTTTCACAGGTTATACTACATATTTCCGCGAACACATTTTTAATATACACAAGGTCGTTTTTGATCTTAACGCCAAGAAAGTCTATATCTAATGTAGGACGAGGGAACTCTTTTTCAAAAGCATATAACAATGCCCCACCTTTGAGATAAAATGCCTCCCTGTAGTCACTTAACGATAGTCGATAAAGTAATCGCTCGTGCAGATAGCGAATTATAAGCAATTGGTAATTGTGTCCTTTCTGCTTAGCAATGTTAAGCAACTTTGCTTTAATTGATTTTGCAATATCTTTTGTCATAGTCCAATTTCCAAATAAGTTTTCAAGACTTTCTCTATTCTCATTTTCTTTGCATACTCCATTAACAATGAGAGGTTTCGGTTCTTTCGTTTGAGGTAGTTTTTGAGAATCTCGGCACTTACTTCAATACCCACTTTGGTACGATACTTTACGCCGTCGCAAACAGACTTCTCCAAGTCGTATATTTTCACATTATATCCGCCTATTTCACGCTCAATAAGCCCCAATTCATGATATTTCTGTTTCCAATAATATAGTTTGATGGGAGGATACGCTGGTATGCTTATTTTTCTACTTTTCTCTATAGCAATATTAAAAGCCTGTGGAATCTGAACACTCAGTTCATAATACGCCCATGCAGAGTATAGACATAGTACTCCACCAGGAATAATTTTGGCAATGTCAATCATAGTATTGTCAATGGCATCTGACGAGTAGTGGTATATTCCAGCTTTTACACGCTCCACAACCCCCTCTGTAGTCAGCTTTAGAAGAAGATTATAGCTTGATTTATCGAGCAACTGACTCTTTTGCAGGTAGCCATTGTTTTGCTCAAATAGTATTTTAAGTCTATTCTCCATTACTGTTGTTTTTGGGACAAATATACTGCTTTTATTTTAATTAGCAGTGCAATATTCTCATAAATATCTTTTAATTTTGCCAATCCAAGTCCTGAAGGGGCTACACATACTAGCTAGGGGTGTAGACCCCTAGAATCGTGTAAACCCCTAGAAGATGAGTCTCAACGTCTATTATAGTTATCAATACCCTCTCTCAAAAACTGTATGTATGCCTCTATATCTTCCTTGTAGGCATACGATTTATTTAGGGGCTGCGCTTTATTGTCGAGCAACAGATAAAAGGGCTGGGCATTGGTTCCAAACTTACTTCTTTGGAGGTAGCTCCATTTGTCGCCTACTGTTTTGAGGGTTCTTTTTTTTCCGAACTCTTCAATTTGTATTTCGGCAGGCAGTTTTGTTTTATCGTCTACATATAGTGAGATCAGTATATACTGGTTGTCTATGATCTGCTTTACTCTAGGGTCGGTCCATACGGCGGCCTCCATTTTGCGACAATTTACACAACCGTAGCCTGTAAAATCTAGGAGTACGGGTTTGTTTTCCTTGGCAGCCATTGCCATGCCCGTTTCGTAGTCGTGGGTCTTGGGCAGCACCTCCCCCTTGTATAGGCTAAAATCCTGGGTAGTAAGAGGTGGAGAGAAAGCAGAAATAGCTTTTAGGGGAGCTCCCCAGAGTCCGGGCACCATATATATTGCAAATGATAGGGATACCATTGCTAAAAATAAGCGGGGCACGGACACATATTTCAGTTCGCTGTCGTGCGAAAATTTTATTTTCCCTAGCAGGTAAAATCCCAGCATGGCGAATATAATTATCCATAGGGCGAGGAAAGTTTCCCTGTCGAGTATCCTCCATCCATATGCAAGATCTGCTACGGAGAGGAATTTTAGGGCGAGGGCAAGTTCGAGGAATCCCAGCACGACTTTTACGGAGTTTAGCCAGCCTCCCGATTTGGGAAGGTTTTGCAGCCAGGAGGGGAATATGGCAAATAGGGCAAAGGGGATGGAAAGCGCGAGGGCAAAGCCAAACATGCCTATTGCGGGGCCTATCATATTGCCCATAGAGGCCGCTTCTACAAGCAGTGTGCCTACAATGGGGCCTGTGCAGGAAAAAGATACCAACACTAGAGTAAAGGCCATAAAAAAGATGCTCAGAAGGCCTGTTGTAGAATCTGCCTTGCTATCGAGCTTGGTAGTCCATGAGGCGGGGAGGCTGAGTTCGAAGGCCCCAAAAAAAGATACTGCAAACAGCACCAGCAGGGCGAAGAATATGAGGTTGAAGAGCGCCGAGGTGCTAAGGTCATTGAGGGCACTTGCCCCAAAAACTGCCGTAATGAGCAGTCCCAATGCTAGGTATATCACTATTATAGACATGCCATAGGTGAGGGCATCAGTGATGGCTTTTTTGCGATTTGATTTTGAGCGTTTTAGAAAGAAGCTTACAGTCATCGGTATCATTGGCCATACGCAGGGCGTGAGTAGGGCAATGAATCCTCCAATAAATCCGGAGAGTAGTATTATCCACCAGCTGCTTTGTGCGCCGCTGAATCCCGTTTTGCCAAACTGCGAAAGCTCCTCTATCACCGGTGTCCATAGGTCTTTTGCGTCTGCCGTGGCAACATCCTCTATACTAGAGTCTTTTGACACCTCCTTGTCGCCCTCGGTCAGTATCTCTGGCGATTGTGAGTCTGGCAAGTGTGGGTTGGCAGTGCTTGCGGCCTCATTATTTTGCTCGGCAGCTTCCTTGGTCTCTACCATCAAGGAGGCGGGGAGGTCTGATTTTTTAAACTCAAAACTCACTGTTTCAGGAGGTAGGCACTTCTCGTCATCGCAGGCCATAAATTCCATTTCGCCCTTGACGCTAAACTTATCCTTGTCGGAGAGTACTATTTTCTGGCTTAAAACAACCTCTTTCTCAAACCACCGCAGTTGCATGTCGAAAGAAGCGTCGTATGCTTGAGTTGCTTTTTTATTGGCAAAAGGCTTACCAACAGCTTTAGCACCAGTAATTTGCACTATGCGCATTTCTGTAGATATGGGGCCTCCTTCGGGCAGTCCAAAATCGTAGAGATGCCATCCCTTATCTATACTTGCTTTTGCTTGAATCTCACCTTTTTCACTTATTGAAAACTTCCATTTTATAGGTTCTAGTATTTGCGTTTGTGCCATGGTATGGATGCAAACGGTACAAAAAGCAATAAAAATTAAAAATCTGATGTTCTTTAGCATATTATCCTTATATTTGGGGCAAAGATACAAAATAAATCAGAATACATAATTAATTACTTACAATTAAATGGTAAAGCAAGATGGTGTGCGAGAGGCTGCAAATACGCAAAAGCAAAAGGGCGTTTCTAAGTTATTAAAAGTTATTACACTTCTTATTATTCTTGGGGTGGCAGGCTTTGTGTATGGGCGATATTTCTTTGTTTTTGGTGAAGGCGTAAAAACGGGGCAGCTCAATTATGTGGTTCTTAAAGGCTATGCCTTCAAGACCTACGAGGGCAAATTGATACAAGCGGGCTTCCGCTCACCCAAGACGGGAGTGAGCAGTGGCATACAATCGTATGAATTTGAGTTTTCTATTTCCGACCCCAAGGTAGCCGATCGCTTGATGCTTGCTGGCGGTAAGGAAGTTGAGCTCCACTACCGCGAATACAAGGCGGCGATTCCTTGGAGGGGTTATAGTACTTTTATTGTAGATAGCATTGTTGCCATAAAATAGTGCCGTCACACATCTAAGTGCTGCAATTAGCACTATTCTTTGTACATAGCATTTATTTGTGCCTCGTATTTATTTAGAATAAAAGCCCTGCGCATCTTGAGGGTGTTTGTAAGTTCCCCATTTTCTATGGAAAATGGCTCGCTCAATATATGAATTTTCTTTATCTGCTCGTAGGGAGCAAAATCTTTGTGCATTGCCTGTATACGCCCTTCAAAGAGCTGGTATATTTGGCTGTTATTGCATAGCTCTTCTCTATTGGCGAAAGTAATTTTGTGTAATTGGGCATATTGCTCGACTTGCGGATAATTTGGCACAATGAGTGCGCTCACAAATTTCTTTTGGTCGCCAATGGCAGCAATCATGTCTATGAATTGATCCTCACTTAGGCAGGTTTCAATTTGCTGGGGCGCTATATATTTGCCGTTGGAGGTCTTGTATAGGTCTTTAATTCTTTCGGTAAGGAATAGTTTGTCGCCCTTGAGGTATCCAGCATCTCCTGTTTTGAACCATCCATCGCTGCTGAGCACGTCGGCAGTTTCCTTGGGTTTTTTGTAATAGCCGTGCATCACCGCCTTTCCGCGCACAATAATTTCGTTTTGCTCACCGATTTTTATTTCATAGCCAGGAATTAGTGTTCCTACGCTGCCCAGTTCAAAGCCCGTTTGGGGAAAGCAGGTGACTGTTGCTGTGGTTTCTGTAAGTCCATAGCCATATACCAAGGGAATGTTTACAGAGAGCATAAATTGGTTGATCTTGTCCGAGAGGGCAGCGCCGGCACAGGGAAAGATGATACCATTGTCGATGCCAATATTTTTTCTTAGGGCTTTAAAAATTATTTTATCGTAGAACTTAAATTTCCTTTCAAGTATCCATGGCACTTTTTTTCCTTCGTTGATATAGTCGAAGCGATATTCCCTGCCAGTTTCTATGGCGGCGGCAAAAACTTTGCGCAGTAGGGGACTTGAGGATGCTATCTTGGCCTGTACGGCAGTATATACTTTTTCCCAAAAGCGCGGCACGCTACATAGCGCATTGGGCTGTACTTCCTTGATGGTTTCTTGTATCATCTTGGGGTCGTGGTTGATGGCTATGGTAGCCCCTATATATAGGCAGTGTATAGCCCAAACTTTTTCAAAAATATGTGTTAGGGGCAGAAAGCTCATAGACACAAAATCTTTGGGAAGGTAGTTGAGCCTTTCTCTATGCGTTCTGGTAGCCTCCATGTAGTTGGAATGCCTCATAATCACCCCCTTGGGCTCTCCCGTGGTGCCAG
Organism: Bacteroidales bacterium; assembly: GCA_003851245.1. Classification (GTDB taxonomy): domain Bacteria; phylum Bacteroidota; class Bacteroidia; order Bacteroidales; family Azobacteroidaceae; genus BHEP01. Next base: position 15,608 of record BHEP01000040.1, read on the forward strand.
AGGTATATATAAGATGTGCCACATCATCTTCTGTGGCGGACTTTCTGCGCCTTTCTACTTCGATACCTATTGAGGTCTTAATATTTTCGGGACTTATAAACTCATCCCAAAAAATGGAGCTAGCATCCTCGGTTTTTTTAACAACCAGCTTATCGACAATAACAATTTGCTGCAAGGTCTGCGAGTTTTGCAGTACCTCCCAAGCAGTATCGTATTGGTATTGCTCGCCCACCACTAAAAGTTTTATCTCAGCCTCTTGAACTATATATTTTATCTGTGCGGCAGAAGATGTAGCATACATAGGCACCATTATGGCCCTATTGGCAAAGGCGGCAAAATCCATATATAGGCAGTGCTCCATGTTTTGTGCAAACAGGCCTATCTTGTCGGTTTCTTTTATTCCCCAAGAGCATAGGGCATTGGCAGTATCATCTACGGTAGATGCAAAATCGTTCCACGAAATTGAATGCCATGTTTTGGTGCTTTGCTTGCGTATTCTCAGAGCTGCTGCATCTCCCTTGGCCTTGGCTTGCAGGTATATTAAATCAGAAAGTAAAGGACAATTCATTGGTATTTTGTTATATTATTACAATTATGCAGCAAAAGTACATTTTTTTTTCGTAACTTTACTTTTACAACAATTTTGTTTTCGTACTTTCCTATTAAAAAAACATGGAGATAGAAAAACTATACGCCGAGGCCCTAGGGCTTTTGACAATGATGATAGCCTGTCCTTCTCATAGCAGGGAAGAGTCTGTATTGGCAGATAAGTTATGCAAATATCTGCAAGAGCGTGGGCAATATCCTGAGCGCGTGGGCAATAATCTGTGGCTGCAAAGTCCTGATTTAGACCCTCTAAAGCCTACATACTTGCTTAACTCACATATCGATACCGTGCGTCCCGTGTCGGCATGGACTATGGATCCATACTGCCCACAGATAGAGGGGGGCAAGCTTTTTGGCTTGGGCAGCAATGATGCAGGTGCTAGTTTGGTGTGTTTGTTGGCGGCTTTTAATTATCTTAGCCAGCAAGAGCGTACTTACAACTTAATATTTTTGGCATCCTGCGAGGAAGAAATTTCTGGAGCAGGGGGCCTATCCTTGGTTTTGCCCCTGCTGCCCCCAATTTCCTTGGCAATAGTGGGAGAGCCCACGGGCATGTGTCCAGCAGTAGCCGAAAAAGGGCTGATGGTGCTGGATTGCCTGCTGCGCGGAGTGGCAGGTCATGCAGCACGCGAAGAAGGGCAAAATGCTATATATAAGGCAGTGGATAGCATAAATTGGTTTAAAAATTACAGATTTCCCTTGCAAAGTCCCTGGCTGGGGTCGGTAAAAATGTCGGTAACGATGATACAGGCGGGTACGCAGCACAATGTGGTGCCCGACGAATGTCGTTTTGTCGTCGATGTGCGCACAAATGAGCTTTATAGCAACGAGGAGATATTTGAGCAAATTTCTAATCTTTGTGGCTGTGACGATGTCAGAGCTCGTTCTTTTAGGCTAAATTCCTCATCCATAGACTCTAGTCACCCCATGGTGCTGGCGGCAAAGGTCTTGGGAAAAATGCCTTTTGGCTCGCCCACTCTTTCCGATCAGACATTGATGCCCTTTCCTAGTATCAAGATTGGTGTAGGGCTGTCCGAAAGGTCGCATACAGCCAACGAGTTTGTATTTATCGACGAAATCCGAGAGGGCATAGAATTGTATATTAAATTAATAAAGGATTCTGTGGATTCACACCACTAGCTGTTGTGTGTCGCCCTTCCAGGGCTTTTTTAACAATTTTTCGATTGATTTACAGAAGATTGTGCTTCCTTTCCTGATTTTTTTTCTTTTTTTTGTATGATATTCCATAAAAATGCGCTTAATTTGTTGTCTCTAAGAATTATCATTTGATATTAATGTATACATATAGGAATAATTTTTTATTATTGGTCATTTAATTTATGCGCAAATCTACAGTTTGGTTGCTTACAGGAGTTATGATTTTTGCCTTTATTGGCTTGCTTTATTTGCAGATCAATTATGTGCAAATAATCTTGCGCACTCAAAAAGCGTCTTTTGAGGAGAGAATAAAGAGAAGTTTGTATCAGGTGGCTCGTAATTTAGAACTTGACGAGGTAGAGGATTATTTGCGAGTAGAAATGATTGGCGACAAATTTCTAAAAGGCTCAAATAAAATAGATTTTGGCTATGGCAAGACCTTTGCCGTAGACCGACTACTAGACACAGAGATAGTGCTGCAAATAGATACTTCGGCTTCTACCGCACAGATTCGCGAGAGAGATCTGGCAATATCTCACAGCTATGGCAAAAGAAATACGCTGGTAGCTCAGTCGAAGCTCATTCAGGAAAGCACCCAGGGAAAATATATTTATATCGACAAGCTTGTGCGCGAGGTTATTCGCAAAATAATGTACAATGGCTCTCTAAAGCCCATAGAGGAGAGAGTGAGTTTTAATAAGTTAGACAAATATCTGCGCGTAGAACTTGAAAATGCGGACATCACATTGGCCTATTGTTTTGCATTGGTCGACAAAGACAGGAAGATAGTTTTTGCCTGCCCCGATTACAATAAGGAGGCGGCCAGTGATTTGTATACCCAGCTCTTATTTCCCCGCGATGCTGCAGGGAAATTTTATACTCTGCAAGTTTATTTTCCCGACCAGCGCAATTACCTACTCAATACGGTAACATTTATTGCCCCCTCGGTAGGGTTTACCATAGTCTTGCTAGTAATATTTGTGTTCACCATATATATAGTGTTCCGGCAAAAAAGGCTCTCTGAAATGAAGACCGATTTTATAAACAATATGACCCATGAGTTAAAAACCCCAGTATCGACAATTTCCCTGGCTTCGCAAATGCTCTACGACCAGCAGATGATGGACAAATCGCCAGAAACATTGAAGCATATATCGGGAATAATTCATGATGAAGCCAAGCGATTGAGCTTCCTCGTAGAAAAGGTATTGCAGATTTCCCTCTTTGAAGGCAGAAAGATAATGCTCAAAATAAAAGAGATAGATGCCAATGATTTGCTAGCAAGCGTTGCCAACACCTTTGCCCTTAGGGTAGAGAAAGATGGGGGCAGGCTAGATGTGGATCTGCAAGCTCTAGATTCTCTGATGTATGTAGACCGCATGCACTTTACCAATGTGCTATTTAACCTAATGGAAAATGCTGTGAAATATAAGCAGCCAGAAATACCCCTGGTGCTGATAGCACGAACCTACAATGACGGCGGCCGACTACTGATAAGCATACAAGATAATGGTATAGGCATAAAAAAAGAAAATTATAAAAAAGTCTTCGACAGGTTTTATCGTGTCGGCACTGGCAATAGGCATGATGTAAAAGGATTTGGTTTGGGATTGGCGTATGTAAAAAAAATGGTCGAGATGCATAGTGGCATCATAAAGGTTGAAAGTGAATTGGGAGTGGGCACAAAGTTTATCATCATCTTCCCCACAATAAAATAGTGGGTAATGAATAATGAATAGTATATAGTGGATAATATATAATGATTTAAAAAAAGATTATGGAAGAAAAAGTAAAGATCTTCATGTGTGAAGACGACGAAAACTTAGGGATGTTGTTGCGAGAATACTTGCAAGTAAAAAACTACGAGGTAGATTTGTTTCCTGATGGGGATGCTGGCTACAAGGCTTTTCCCAAAAGCACCTACGATATTTGTATCCTGGATGTGATGATGCCCAAAAAAGATGGCTTTACCCTAGCCTCAGAAATTAGGGCCATAGATGGAGATATACCTATAGTGTTTCTTACAGCAAAAACACTGAAAGAAGACATCCTCGAAGGCTTTAAACTCGGTGCCGACGATTATCTTACCAAACCTTTTAGCATGGAGGAGCTGCTGCTGCGTATTGAGGCTATCTTGCGTAGGGTAAATGGCAAGAAAAATAAGGATACACCATTCTATCAATTGGGAAATTTTGCCTTCGACACCCAAAAGCAAACATTGGTGATGGATAAGAAAACTACCAAGCTTACAACCAAAGAGAGCGAGCTGCTAGGACTATTGTGCGCCAATGTAAATGATATACTCGAAAGAAACTATGCCCTAAAGGTTATATGGGGCAATGACAACTACTTCAATGCCAGAAGTATGGATGTGTATATCACCAAGTTGCGTAAGCTCCTCAAAGACGATCCAGACATAGAGATCATCAATATTCATGGAAAGGGATACAAGCTAATTGCTCCCATTGAAAAATAATTTCCCCTGACACCATATTTTATCCATCGGCGGTATATTTTTCCCATCGACGGTATCGAATACCGTATGGGCGGGGCGCGCCATATGGGCGGGGTCAAGCCCCGCCCCTACGTATAAAAATTATTTATTTTGAAAATTACCATTTATATTTTTTTCCTTCTTAATGCCGCAGGCCTCTGTGCCCAGGACTACGAAACATTAATTGCCCTCTCCTTTGAGTATGTGCAAGCAGAAAATTTGAACGCCGCCAAACAGGTGCTTATAGAAGCCCTGCGATTGGAGCCTGCAAATGCACGAAATGTATTGCTGCTGTCGAATCTGGGAACTCTGCAGCGGCAAACGGGGGAAAATAAAGATGCCCTGCTCTCCTATACCGCCGCACTTAGCCGCGCCCCTACCAGCACCTCTATACTTGCCAATAGGGCACGATTGTTTGTAGAGCTAAATCAGGCGCAAGATGCAATAATGGATTATACCATGCTATTGCAGCTGCTCCCACACGATAATGAGACCTACTACCAAAGAGGGCTCTTATACCTGCAAACAAAAAATATAGAGGCCGCCCAAGCCGATTTTGAACACCTGCTGGCAGCAAACGAAAATACCCTGCAGGGAAGGCTGGGCATGGCAAAAGTGGCAATATTTAGAAATGAATATGAGGACGCCGAAAAAATATATTATTTCCTCATAGAGAAATTGCCCCAGCTAAGCGATTTGTATGTAGGTAGGGCAGAGCTATATTTGCTAATGGGAAAAAATGCCGCAGCTCTCAGAGATGTCAATAAGGCTATGAGCCTTAAAGAAAAAGACAAAGAGGACCCGGATGCCTACCTATATGAGTTAAGAGCACTATGCAAGGAGCAAATTTTTGAGTACAAAGATGCAGAAAAAGATCGCGAGCAAGCCAACAAAATAAAAAATTTGCAGTAGGGGCGGGGCTTGCCCCCGCCCCTACTGCAAAAATGCAAACGAATATTCGGACGACGACGACGACGACAATGACATTCCTTATAAATTGGTGTTTTGTACAAAAAACAGGGGGCTTCGTCTATAGATCTTTATTTTGTAGGCAATACATATATCGACGATCAGTATTATTATTTACTTTTGTATGCCCCAAAAAGACCTCTGCACATCCTCTTAAGGATGAGTATTTGTATGATTGGGAATATTTAAATCGCAAAAAATTTGTTTTTGTGAGCTAAATTGAGTTTATTTGCACTTCATTTGGCTTATAGTATAGGTTATTGTAAATGAACGTTAAAAATGAATCAAATTTATTTATATTATTTATTAATTTTAATTATGTGTTTATGAAAAGAAAAATTTTTACTTTGCTGGCAGCCTTTATGGCCCTGGCAGCTTTTCAAGTAAATGCCCAGGGGGGAGTGCCAGTCTACTTAGACGTGGCGGGTGGCACTCTGGTAAGTCCAAATGGAGGGAATACTTCAGCTTATCCTTCTTCGTGGAACAGCCAAAAAGGTTTTTTGCTCGGGTACTCTTGCCACTTGGAACGAATTGCCAGCAACGGGGGCAATTACTTTTGAAGATGGAGAGTTTAAGTACAAAGAAACTCCAGCTCCCAATAGGGGAGGTCAATTGGGAAATTTTCCTGATTACTTTACTATTGATCAAAATGTGAATAACATGCAATTTACGATTAGAACTTACCATCTTAGTGGTGGTGCAAGTGAAATATTGTCTCTTGGCGGTGTTAGCAACTGGGAGATTGTGCAGTTTCTGGGAAAGCCAGGGGCTACAGCTGACCTAGACGGTAATGCACAAGCTATGAAAGCCAGCGTTCAAGCCGAACATGGCTGGTTGTCAGCTCCTTCGGCAGTAAGTGCTATGAATGCTGGTCGCCGGTTGGTTGTTAGGCACAGGACTACTGGTGCCCTTGAATTAAAGACGGTGTTTGACTTGGCTGGAACGGTGGATGATATCAGGGCTCACGCCACCTACAGTCCAATACTTTTAAAAGTAAGGGCTGTAAAGGGACGTTGGGCAAGAAAGACCGACTTCTACAATACCTTTCCCGATTTTATTGAGGTGAAAGATAATGCAGGCAATAAATTGGAAGTGCGAGGTACTGATGGTACAATGCAAAGCAAATTTACTGTTGCCCTAGGCGAGACGGTAGTGTGGCCTACAACAAATACAATTCCAGGAGTTTCTAAAGGAACCGATGAAACATATCTTGATGGTGCTGAGAATCATATTCATGTATTTAACTTAATTGCGCCACAAGACGGCTCAAGACTATTGACCGTGTCGAAAGGCAAAAACGTGTTTTACGCGCAGCATGCTGCAAACAACTCCGTTTTTGGAGATTCCCTGGAGTTGAGTGCGCACTTAACTGCTGTTGATGATACTCACACCCAGCAATTTGCAATATGGATTGATGGCGATGGTTCTATGGCTATTTATCCACGTGGGTCATATACCTATACTTACGGGGCTGTGCCAGGCTCTGCAGTTTTTGTACCTAATGAGGCATTAATACGGAATGCTCCCGAAATTCCTTCTTCTGATATTCGTTCAACCAAGGCTTTCAAGATTGGCTTTATGAGCAATTCGGCATATGGGCAGCAAGCTTATTGCCTTACTCCTACCAAATATGATGCTAGTAATGTGTATACAAAAAATAAAAGTCAATTTGTATTTGCTGATGTCACCAAATACAATCAGCTTCCTTCAAAAAGATATTTCTATCTGGAATCCAAAATAATGGGTCGCGATGGTAAGCCTCTTATAGTGGATGTGGTGACGCAGACATATGGGGTATCTGTTGATATTCGTACAGCCAAAAAAATTGTATTGACAGAAAGAGATGCCAACAGATTTACACGCAATGGCAACGATACTGTATACTACAAGACCCCCTACGATAGCTTGAATACCAGTGCTTCTTGGGCTGTTCACTCTGTATACAACACCGACTTAGGCCATGAGTTTACTACTAAGGAGGTCGTGGGATACAATTTTATAAATGAAGATGGCGATACCCTAGCATATTCTAAAAAAGGAATGAGACTAGGGGTTCCTAATGGAGGGGCTAACAATGATCACACTCGTGCTTTGATGAATGTAGATACCTTTTATGTAGGAAATGTTGTAGATACTATTGCTAACTCAGCAGTATGGAAAACCGTAGGTTTTGCCGATGACGACAGCGACTACTTCTTCTTGCAAAATATTCAGGGCGACTCTTTGTATAGGGATATCCTCCCTACTGGAACTCGCGTTGCCCTAAAGCCCAAAAACATACGAGGATGGAATGTTAGGATAGATACTATAGGTGATCAAGGCTTTTTCGATCCTATTATTAAGATCGGCTTCTATAAGTCGGGATTTACTAAAGATGGCTACAAAGAACCTGTTCGTCTATCTTATTATCCTACGCCATGGGCTGGATATAAGGGTAAGGATGGTAAGGCTATTACTTTCAGTGGTATAGACTCTGTAGTTCACAGAAATATAGGAACGTTTGAATATGTATATAATTCTGAGCCAGGCTTTGGTTCTTACGGTGAGAATAAATATGGCCTTGACAACACCTTTGGTTTAGAACTTCGCATGGCTCCTATTCATGTAAATATGGATGTTAATGTAGCTCCTCACGACTCTATCATCGACGGTGCTTATCGTTGGGACAGATATGAGGTAGACTCCTTGTGGAACTATATGAACAAGAAAGAAGACGCATACTATATCGGCGAAGCCTTGGGCTGGAGCGATGTAATGAAAGCCACAGGTGAGGGTACTGTGTATATGGGTATTGCAGCACATGGCGACAGCCTTAGAATAGAATTGGCTGATTCGACTCTTTTGCAAAAATTATCTGCTATTGATGGAAATCAAATCTTGCCAGGAGGATCTGCAGACAGCTACAAGTGGTACTACATATCCAAAGTAGTCAAAGATACTGCTAGGTATTTGACTTACAAGGTAGTGCGACCAAATTTGCCAGAAAGTGATGACAAGAGATATGGATTTGGCTTTGGACTTGAGGATACATTGAAATCTAACGCATCGCTTTTCCGCTACTACCAACCATTGGTGGCAGATAAGGAATTGGGCAATTTTATTTTGGAGTCCTTTATTCCTGAAAACTTTTATGATAAAGCTGGAGCAGTTGATCCTGCTAGAACTCGCGTTAAAAGAGGACCTAACAGTACAATCGAAGGAGCTCACATCTATGCAATTTTGCAAACGGGGTCAATGCAAATTGGCGCTACAGTAGATACCAAGGAGGCAACGCGTTGGAAATTTATCAATCGCTACGAAATGCCAGATTGCAAGATCGATTATATCGACGACGATTTCTTGGCAGATACACGTATGTATGGTGCACCATTAAGAGCACAGCGCTACGACACACGTTTTCCAGCTGCTCCTTTCACCAACTTTATTTCTACCGCAGCCACCGAATCAATAGCAGATGAAGTAGTATTTACCTTGGTGCCAGCGCACAAAATAGAGGCTAAGGGAAATAACGGTCTTAATAAGAATTTTGGTAGAATCAATGGCTTTAATCCAACTATAGAATACAAGATGGATAAGGAAACTAGGGATGTACAATTGTACTACGTGCGTCAAATTACACGTTCGGCAGTAGGATCGGATACTACTTATCTTACCACTACCGCAGAAAATGTGTATGCACAAGCTCTTTCACAAAAAGATCCTAGTGTGAGCGGTGGCGTATTGAAATTCTTACCTAAGCTACAGTATAATAATGTAGGAACTTACACCAACGATACCCTGCTTCGTCAGGTATTTGCCGTGTATGGTAAATTGGGCTTGGATGCTGATAGAGGTACATCTGCATGTATTACACCAGCAAATAAAGACTTTACCTTTGGTCAGTTCTTCTTCGTGCCAATGGCAGCTTACAAGCACAATTTTATACAGAATACGGTTGCATCGCTAGAAATCAATACCAATGTAGGTAATGACGACCAAAGCGATGAGTTTAGGGTAGGCGCAATTAGTACTTCTAATGGGGCATACACAAATCAACTGATTGTAGTACCATCTATCGACACCAATGGCGACGGTATTCCTGCTAGTGAGTATGTATTTAGCTACATTCCTTACAACAAGACTTTTGCTTGTCCAAACTTTGTAGAAGATGCCGTAGGCAAAGACATCGCTAGCAATGGAGCAGCAGTTCCATACCACGACTATGCAGATCCTTCGGCTCATTGGACAGTAAAACAATTGTCGACAGTGGTGGATCCGCTCAACTACGACAATTATGTGTATCAGTTTGCTCCCGTAGCCCTAAAAAGCCGCAACCAAGCATCTGTACTGCACACACAATTGACAAGCGATTATTATTTGTTCTTGGTAAAAGAAGACTCAACAGAGTATGTAAACTCAGATACTGGCAAAAAAGGTTACAAACGTACCTTTACAGCAATAAAAAAATATGAGCGCGATCAAAACAATGAGTATGTGTTTGGCAATTTTGCCGACGATGTTCAGATCAAGGTGATTACAGAAATTACCAACAATCATATTGGTAATGTAGATATCGTAACAGGCGATAAGCGTACATACAATGGTGATAGCACCATAGATTACTTCCAGAAATTTAGCGATGGCGAAGAAGTAACAATGGAAATGCCTATCTTGGAATCTCTTTTCAGAGAGCGTTATAT
>BHEP01000041.1 GCA_003851245.1 Bacteroidales bacterium
CAGAATAATACTTTGATTTTAAGCACTTATTTTTCTTGTATTGAAAGATTTTATGTAAATTTGCAGCAATTTATATAAAACTTATGAATATTTCTGTTGTTATTCCCTTGTACAATGAAGAGGAATCTATCCCTGAGCTTGGCAAATGGATAGAAAGAGTTATGAAATCTAATAGTTTCAGCTATGAACTTGTGTTTATAGATGATGGGAGTACCGACAATTCATGGATAGAGATACAAAAGCTAAGGGAAAACAATGCAAATGTTAGGGCTATTAAATTTAGACGCAACTATGGTAAATCGCCTGGCTTGTATTGTGGATTTCAATATGCGCAGGGAGATGTAATCATAACCATGGATGCCGATTTGCAAGATAGCCCAGATGAGATTCCCGAATTATATAGGATGATTGTAGAGGATGGATACGATATGGTGTCGGGATGGAAGAAGAAAAGATATGATCCGCTGAGCAAAACCATACCAACAAAGATATTTAATGCTACTGCAAGAGCTGTGTCGGGCATAAAACTTCACGATTTTAATTGTGGACTAAAAGCTTATAGAAAGGCGGTGGTTAAAAATATTGAGGTCTACAACGATATGCACCGCTATATTCCGTATCTGGCAAAAAATGCTGGTTTTAATAAGATAGGAGAAAAAATTGTGCAGCACCAAGCCCGAAAATATGGGAATAGCAAGTTTGGTGGTCTGAGTCGCTTTTTTAATGGATACCTCGACTTGCTTACACTATGGTTCTTATCCAAATTTGGTAAGAAGCCAATGCAATTTTTTGGCATTGTAGGGAGTATTATGTTTTTTATAGGCCTGCTTGCTGTAATTATTGTAGGAGCTCTAAAAATTTATGCTATAAATAGAGCTGAAAGCTCGAGGCTGGTTACTGAGACTCCATATTTCTATATTTCGCTAAGTTCGATGATAATAGGAACGCAGCTCTTTCTTGCTGGTTTCTTGGGAGAACTCATTACGAGAAACTCCTCTGAACGCAACTCATATAAGATAGAAGAGGAATTTTAAGAGCTCGATAAGGTTTTGGGAGGAGGAGTCTGCTTATTAGAATTTTTTGAGCATTATTGAAGGATTTACTCGTATATAAATACCAAAACTATAATTAAAAGACTTACTTTCCTTCACCAAAAAAATTGACCTGTCATCATATGCCATAAGTTTTGGACTGTAATACAGGTCAATGTCTGCACCCATGTGTATATTGTTCCCAAAAGGGTGCTCATAACTTAAAGATGAGGTGTAGGTATCATGTTTATCAAAACTACGACCTTTCAAAGCCCTTGAATAGTTGCCGAAGATAGGATTTCCAAAGAGACTCATAAATTTATCGCTTCTCCAAAAGCCAAAATTTAATTGTAGTGCGTCATATTTTATACCTAGCTTTGCGTATAAAGCCCAACCTTCTTGGTCAATATCGGTCTTTTCTAAGTCTTCGGTTACAGATTCGCTTTGTCCAAATTCACGAAAGGAAAGACCCATAAGATCAAGACTTATGTGCTTGTTATTTCCCCACTTGTATTTAGAAGACAAACCTGTGGCTAGATTTACCAAGCTATAAACACCACCGTCTACAGAATCTATCTCTCCGCCCCTATGCACAAAAACCCCTTGAAGAGGTATGTTTAAGGAGAATGTAGAATTTGGATTTGTCAATTTTATTTGCGAAGACAATCCTACCGTAAAAGCCTCGTTGTGATTGTCGTTCTCATAAATAAAACTTTCCCAATTTATCCAAGTATCCAAACTAAGAAAGCGAGAGTCTAGCAAGAGTTGGGCCCCATTTTCAGGATCGGCCATCAGCTGCAAGCTAGGGTCATATAGTGGTGTGATTAAGCGATGATTGCTACCCCCATATATTGAACCCAAGATTATGTTGAGTTGATCCATAGGCCTCACCTGCACTCTAAATATAGGTAATATATGAAACCCGTATTGATAATCATCTGGTTTCCAAGGGGGAATTTCTTGATAAGTGTAATTTGGATACTTATCGGCTCCCCAATATCGAAGCATGGAAGCTCCAAGCTCTAATTTCACTCTGTCATTAGGAAAATATATCAATCGAGGAATTAAACGAAATCCAGGAAGTGTATATCCCTTGATGACATCGCCATCATATTCATTATTTTTGAAGAAGTTGAGATTATCTATCTCAAGCATCAAAGATTCTGATTTATCTTTATCTATCTGTATATCAGAAATAAAAAAAGATTCCTCCTCGTTTTTTTGAGCGTCTATTTTTGTATAAAAAACGAGGAGGAAAAATACAATCAAGCTGATTATTTTTACGATTGCCACTATTTAGCCATTCATAGAAGCCAAAAACTCCTGATTGTTATATGTTTTCATCATTCTATCTTTTACAAATTCCATGGCTTCTACGCTATTCATATCCGAAAGATATTTGCGAAGTATCCACATGTGGTTTACTACATCTCTGTCTTGCAGCAAATCGTCGCGGCGCGTGCTTGAGGCACTGATATCTACTGCTGGATAAACCCTTTTGTTTGCCAAACGCCTGTCCAACTGAAGCTCCATATTGCCCGTACCCTTGAATTCTTCAAAAATAACATCGTCCATCTTTGATCCCGTTTCGGTAAGTGCTGTTGCGATAATTGTTAGAGAACCTCCATTCTCAATGTTTCTTGCAGCTCCAAAAAAACGCTTTGGCTTTTGCAAGGCATTGGCATCTACTCCTCCCGAAAGAACCTTTCCAGAGGCAGGTTGAACGGTATTGTAGGCCCTAGCCAAACGAGTGATGGAATCTAGTAAAATGACCACATCGTGTCCGCATTCTACCATTCTTTTTGCCTTATTGAGCACTATATCTGCAATTTTTACATGGCGCTCTGCAGGCTCATCAAAAGTAGAGGCTATAACTTCTGCGTCGACGCTTCTCCTCATATCGGTAACCTCTTCGGGGCGCTCGTCAATGAGAAGAACTATCATATAAACTTCGGGATTGTTCCAAGATATGGCGTTGGCAATATCTTTCAAGAGCATGGTCTTTCCTGTTTTGGGCTGAGCTACTATCAATCCTCTTTGTCCTTTTCCTATTGGAGAAAACAAGTCAACCACTCGCACTGCCAAGCGATCTTCAACCTTGGGGCTCATGCTTTCTGTCAACTTAAATTTTTGATCAGGAAACAATGGTGTTAAGTGATCGAAGGGTACTCTATCTCTAACCTCTTCGGGTCGCAGACCATTTATAAGATCGACTTTTACTAGGGGGAAGAATTTTTCTCCTTCCTTGGGAGGGCGAATAGGACCCTCTACCATATCGCCTGTTTTGAGTCCAAAAAGTTTTACCTGAGATTGCGAAACATAAATGTCGTCGGCAGAAGATAAATAGTTAAAATCGCCAGAGCGAAGAAAACCGTAACCTTCTTGTACCATTTCCAAAACCCCTTTGCCGGTAAGAATACCATCAAATTCAAATTGTTTTTCTTTTATTTGAGTGGGTTTAGCATTTTGAGTGCTTAGGTTGTTTTGCTTTACAAGCGATTGATTTTCTGCTTTTTGCTGCTTGGGAACACCTTTTTTAGGCACAAACAAAACTTGATCCAACACACTATTTACATCGGGACTATGCCTAAAAACCATCTTTTGAGGCTTTGTTTCTACAACAGCCTCTAAACTAGCACTCTCTGCAGACAATATTTCTGGTGCAGTATCAGCTTCTGCAGATCCTACGGCAGCCTCTTCCTTCAAAATTACTTTCTTTACCAAAATTTCTTTAGTAATAGCAAGTGGGGTTTCTACAGGGGCGTCTACAGGGGCGTCTAGGGGATTTTCCATAGAATTTTCCATAGAATTTTCGATAGAATTTTCTGCAGATTCTTCCAAGGGAGACTCCTCATTGTTTTGGGTAGCAAGTATTGCTTCCTCTTTTTTGGCAACCTTTTTCCTTACTGGCTCTTTTTTTATTTTTTCCTTGACTGCGCGCACTGGCTTGTCGGCAATCTCTTCTATTTCTTCTGCTTCTACTCCAAGCTCAAATTTGACAGCTAATTTAGGTTCTACTTTCTTCTTTTTTGCCTTAGCTTGCTCAGCAAGTGTTTTTCCAGACTCTTTTGAAGGTTTTTTTTCTAATTTAGTGACCTTTTTGGGACTTGTATCATTTTCTGTGGCAATGACCTTCGCTGCATTCATGACAGCTTGCTGGTCAAGAATTTGATAAACGAGATCGTCTTTGGCCAATTTATCTGGCTTTTTTAAATTTAGCTCTTTAGCCATCTCAATTAAGTCTGGCAATTCCATTTTTTTAAGCTGCAAAATATTGTATTTCTGCATAAGTTAATTATATAAAGTGTTGATTTGTTATTATTATTATTTTACTAGACACCTACCTTTGTAATTTTAGACAAAGCGCATCTAGGTTTTGTTTTTTATAGTGGGATAAGAGATACCTACAAAAAAGGTGCGAAATTAAGAGGGAGTAGAGATTCAAATGGCAAAAGTAAGGAAATTTTCACAAAAAAAAAAATTTATTCCGAAAAACTTATGATACAAAGTTTTTTAGTGCTCGTATTTACTCTAAACCTATCATCGGTTCTATGCCCTACCAACCAAATAATGGCTTCACCACTAGCCAAAATCCATATCTTCTCTTTGTCTAGCTTGCTAAACTTATTATTATTGAAATAGTCACTCAGCTTTTGAAAACCTTTCATTCCAAAAGGGCGAAACTTATCTCCTTGCTCCCACCTTCGCAAATGCAGAGGGAAATTTAAACTGTCGGCATCAAAATACGCCAGCGCTTTATTTTTTTCAATCTCTAGCTCGGGAGTATTATCGACAAAATCTATTTTAAACCTTGCCCCTGTCAATAATTTACTGCCTTCTGCGGGAATCCAATAGCTTTCAGCATTATTTTGCGTATCTATTTTTGTCAACAGGAGGAAATCTCTATCTTTTACCAATCTATGGGTTTTGGAGTAAAACAATTTTCCTGAATAGCCATCCAAAGACGCATAAATTTCCTTCAGCTGATTACCTGCAAATCCGTAGTTCTGAAGAATTTCATATAAGAGAGTTTCCGGAGAAATAAAAGAACGTAATTTTTTAATTGAAATCGTATCTTTTTGCTCATCAAAAACATTTTTTTTTGCTTGAGAAATAGCAAAATCGTACACAATTTGTACCTTTTGTAAATTATCCATCGTTCGGTAGATGGCATCCTGAACCGAAGGGTTTATTTCAGACAAGAGAGGCATGATGTGCAATCTTATCTTATTGCGGGTATATATATCTTGTAAGTTTGTTGAATCACTTACATATTCTAAAGCATTGTCGTGAGCATAATTTATAATTTCCTTTTTGCTCATACAAAGTAAGGGTCTTATAATGTGCCCATTGATGGGTTTTATGCCTGTAAGTCCTCTTATACCTGTACCTCTTGATAGATTGAGAACGAATGTTTCGGCGCTATCTTCTCTGTGATGAGCTATGGCAATAGCCTTGGCAGAATATTCTTGCCTAATTTCTTCAAACCATTTATATCGCAGATCCCGAGCTGCCATTTCTATAGAAATTCCTTCTGCTTTGACATGTGCCATTGTATCAAAATCAATACTTACAAAAGGGACTTTCAAGGATGCGGCATATTTTTTTGCAAAGAAAGCATCTCTATTAGACTCTTCTGTGCGCAAATGAAAATTACAATGTGCCGCTATACAAGGGTATCCCAAATATACCAAGCTGTGCAAGAGGACTACCGAATCTATACCCCCACTAAGTCCAACAACAAGCGTATTGTTGGGATTGGGAGTAGGCATTTCCTCTTTTTGTATAAAGGAAGCTAAGTTCTGTAAAAAATCTTTGGAGCGTACCAATCTTATTGTACCAATTTTATTGCACAGAAAAAAATTTATTCAATACCAGCAAGCTGAGGGTCTATCATAATGCGCCCACAATGCTCACAAACCGTAATTTTCTTACGCAACTTGATGTCCATTTGTCTTTGTGGGGGTATTTTGTTGAAACATCCACCACAGGCATCACGCTGAATATAAACTACTGCCAAACCATTTCTCGCACTTTTTCTTATTCTTTTAAAGGCTGTTAGAAGTCGGTGCTCGACGCGCAATTCTAGCTGCTTGGATTGTTCACGCAATTGATCTTCCTGAATACGAGTTTCGGAAATAATTTCTTCTAGCTCTTCTTTTTTGGATCTCAAATCCATCTTTCTCTCTTCCAGAAATGCCTTGTTTTTGGCAATTTCTTCGACTAAGATTTTGAGATTTACGGTAAATTCGCTTATTCGTTTCTCGCAAAGCTCAACTTCCAAGCCCTGAAATTCCACTTCTTTTGTCAAGCTATCAAACTCTCTGTTATTTCTAACATTCTCTAGCTGGGTATTGTACTTATCAATCAAGGCTTGGGCATCGGTAATTTTTATTTTTTGCTGACCAAGAGCGGTTTCCAATTCCTTCGCATCTAGTTGAAAATTTTGAATGCGTGTTTGTAGACCTGCCACCTCATCTTCTAAATCCTGCACTTCCAAGGGAAGCTCACCTCTAAGGGTCTTGATTTTGTCAATCTCCGAAAGCATTGTTTGAAGTTGGTACAAAGCCTTGAGTTTTGCTTCTACAGACAAGTCTTTGTCAGCGATTTGTTTTTCTTTAGCCATATCTTGAGTAATAAGTAATTTTTGATTATAAGTAATTTACCGGATTTATATTTGCGTTTGAAAAATGCACGGCAAAGTTAGGGAATTTTTTTGTAATAATTTCAAAAATCAATTCTTTTGTGCATACTTCCGATTCATAATGCCCAATAATGCCCAATAATAGCTTTTGCTCCACATCAAAATAGTCATTGTACTTGGCTTCGCCAGTTATAAAAACATCGGCTTGATTGGCTATGGCTTGGGGAATTAGAAAGGCACCGCTGCCTCCACATATTGCAATTTTGAGCACTTCTTTGTCTCTAAGAGCCGAATGCTTGAGTATTTTAAGTTTGAATACATCCTTTATACGTTTCAAAAAAGCCAATTCTGTTTCTGGCAAGGGAAGCTCTCCTATGACTCCTGCTCCTGCCCTACCCCAGGCATTTTTTAGAGTATAAATATCGTAAGCAGGCTCTTCGTAAGGATGTGTAGCCAAGAGCGTTTTAACAATTTTGGACTCTAAATAGGAGGGTAAAGCCATCTCTATACGTTCTTCTTGCTCGAAATGCAATTCGCCTTGCAAGCCCACAAAGGGCTTAGAGCCTTCGCCAGCCCTGAAAGTACCCTCGCCTTGTAGATTGTAGCTACAAGAGTCGTAATTACCTATCTGCCCAGCTCCTGCATTAAACAGGGCCTTGCGCAGCACTTCTGCCGATTTTGTGGGCACAAAGGTTACCAGTTTGAGCAAATTGTTGCTCAAAGGGCTAAGTATTTGTATGTTTTGCAAGCCTATTTTCTCTGCTATGCGAAAACTAACTCCCTTGTAGGCATTGTCCAAATTGGTATGCGCTGCATAGATAACCAAATCATGTTTGCATGCTTTCTGTATGCAGCGCTCGATGTAGCTTTTGCCTGTAAGCGACTTAAGGGCCCTGAATATCAATGGATGATGAGAAATAATTAGATTACACTCCAATTCCAGAGCCTCCTCTATCACCTCCTCTGTGATGTCCAGACACAGCAGGCAGCCAGACAATACCTGTTCAACATTGCCTACCTGAATACCCGAATTGTCGTAGCTATCTTGCAGGGAGAGTGGGGCAAAGGCCTCTATTTCTTTTATAATCTCTTTAATTTTCATACACTGACTCTTATTTTTAATTAAAAGGGGTTCTAAAAATTATATTTCTCGAAGTCCCCTTATGCTTTTTTAACCAAGGCTAGACCAAGCTCGTCCAATTGCTCTTGTTCAATAATAGAAGGAGCGTCCATCATTACATCCCTACCCGAATTATTTTTGGGAAATGCTATGCAATCGCGAATGGAGTCGAGTCCAGCAAAAAGGGAAACAAACCTATCCAAACCAAAGGCCAAACCACCATGAGGAGGAGCACCATATTTGAAGGCGTTCATTAAAAATCCAAATTGCGCCTCTGCTTTTTCTTTGGTAAAGCCCAATACTTCAAACATTTTAGCTTGCATCTTTCCATCGTGTATGCGTATGGATCCACCGCCCACTTCTACCCCATTAATAACCAGATCGTAGGCATTGGCTCTGACTGCTGAGGGATCGCTATCTAGGAGGTGCATATCTTCTGCTTTGGGACTGGTAAAAGGGTGATGCTTAGCAAAATACCTGTTCAACTCCTCATCTTTTTCCAACAATGGAAAATCAATAAGCCATAGGCATTTGAAAATATTTTTGTCGCGCAAGCCCATTCTAGCGCCCATTTCAAGACGCAATTCGCAAAGTTGCTTTTGGGCTTTCTCTGTTTCCCCACAAATAAGCAAGAGCAAGTCGCCAGGTTTTGCCTGGCATCTATCGGCCCATTTTTTTAAGTCTTCTTGAGCATAAAATTTGTCTACCGACGATTTGAGACTACCATCGGCCTCATAGCGCACATAAACTAGGCCTTTGGCTCCTATCTGTGGTCTTTTTACAAAGTCTGTCAATTCGTCCAATTGTTTGCGAGTATAGGAGGCACAGCCTTGTGCACAAATGGCGGCAACATATTGGGCTCCATCAAAGACAGGAAAATTTTTGCCGGTGGTGAGGTCTTTCAACTCTACAAATTTCATCTCAAAACGAATATCAGGCTTGTCGCTGCCATATTCCTTCATGGCCTGCGCATAAGTCATGCGAGGAAAGTCTGGAAGTTCTATATTTTTAATAGTTTTGAATAGATGCTTGCTCAAATCTTCAAACATATTGAGCACATCTTCCTGGTCTACAAACGACATTTCGCAGTCTATTTGTGTAAATTCTGGCTGGCGGTCGGCCCTGAGATCCTCATCTCTAAAGCACTTTACAATTTGGAAATATCGATCAAAACCCGACACCATAAGCAGCTGTTTGAAAAGCTGTGGCGACTGTGGTAGGGCATAAAATTCGCCAAGGTTCATGCGTGAAGGCACCACAAAGTCTCTTGCTCCTTCGGGCGTTGAGCCTATCAATACGGGCGTTTCAACTTCCAAGAAATTGCGCTCATCCAAAAATCTTCGTGTTTCAAAAGCCATCTTATGGCGGAGCTCCAAATTTGCCCTTACAGGAGCGCGACGCAAATCGAGGTAGCGATATTTCATGCGTATGTCGTCACCCCCATCTGTTTCGTCTTCAATAGTAAAAGGTGGAGTTTGGGAAGCGTTAAGGACAATGAGTTCGCCGACAATAATCTCAACCTCACCTGTGGGCAAGGATGAGTTTTTGTTGGAACGCTCCAGCACCTTGCCTCTCACCTGTATCACCCATTCCCTACCTATCTTAGCTGCCTGCTCGCACAATGCAGCATTTGTGTCCTGATTGAAAACAAGCTGTGTCACCCCATATCTATCGCGAAGGTCTACAAATATCATTCCTCCCATTTTTCTGGCTTTTTGCACCCATCCAGACAATGTTACTTCTTTTCCAAGATCTTCTATGCGCAATTCTGCACAAGTATTAGTCCTATACATATTATATAAAATGATTAATTAATTTACAATTTGATGAGTCATACTTGATACCACATCTATTTCTAATAATGTAAGGGCAAAATTACACAAAAGAATGTAGTTTTCATTTTTTTTTTCATTTTTATCGAAAATATTTTTGTTTTATCAAAAATAGGTATACCTTTGTAGCCGTTAAGAAAATCGAGGTGTGGCGCAGCCCGGCTAGCGCACCTGCTTTGGGAGCAGGGGGTCCCAGGTTCGAATCCTGGTACCTCGACAAGGACTCACAAGGACTCACAAGAAGTCCAAAGGATAAAACAGCTACAGAAATGTAGCTGTTTTTTTTTGTTTTTGAAATAATTTGCGTTTTCATAATTATTTTTCATACCTTAGCACAATATTTAAGACCTTACAATGTTACTTATGTAACAACAAAACTAACAACGATGACTAAAAATATAATTACCCCACTGCCCACTGATGCCTCTATTATTACTACATATCGATGCCAAATGCGCTGCAAGATGTGTAATATTTGGCAATATCCCACAGATGTAGCAAAAGAGATTTCGCCAAAAGAGCTGGAGATACTTCCCAAGCTAAAGTTTATCAATCTTACTGGAGGCGAACCCTTTCAGCGTGTAGATTTGGAAGATATTGTAGCAGTAGCTTTCGAGAAAGCTCCAAGAGTAGTTATTTCAACATCAGGATTTCACTACGAGCGAATAATAGAATTGGCAAAAAAATTCCCTAAAATTGGTATTCGCATTAGCATAGAAGGGCTGTCGCAAAAGAATGACGAACTAAGAGGGCGACAAGGAGGTTTCGACAAGGGCATAAAGACCCTATTGACCTTACGTGAAATGGGTGTGAAAGATATTGGTTTTGGCTGTACGGTTTCAAACAGCAATTCCAATGATATGCTTGCACTTTATCAGCTTTCAAAAACACTGGGCATGGAATTTGCCACTGCTGCCTTTCACAACTCCTTCTATTTTCACAAAACAGACAATGTTATCACCAATAAGGATGAGGTAAACAATAATTTTCAAGAGCTAATAGAATCCCTGCTCAAGGAGAAACACCCCAAGGCGTGGTTTCGTGCTTTCTTTAATCTTGGACTAATCAACTATATTGATGGTGGCAAGCGCATGCTTCCTTGCGAGGCAGGAACAGCCAATTTTTTTATCGAACCCTATGGCGATGTCTATCCTTGCAATGGACTCGAAGACGCTATATGGAAAGAAAGTATGGGCAACATTAGGGATTTCTCTAATTTCAATGATCTTTGGAATGGCGAGCAGGCCCACAAGGTGCGCGAATTGGTGCGTAAGTGTCCCAAAAACTGCTGGATGGTAGGTACGGCCGCTCCAGTGATGAAAAAATATATCAAACATCCTATAAAATGGGTGGTTAAAAATAAAATACGAAGCCTGCTGGGCAAAGAGATTGACATGAAAAACATACCATGGTATGATGTGGGTCAGGATATTCGCCAAGGCGATTTAGATTTTTCGCGCATGACTCCCTCTTCCAAAGGGCCAGAAAAAGCCGATCCAAATATACCATTAATAGAAGAATAAATGAGGGTCGTTGTGACAGGCACCAGAGGCATTCCCTACATTATGGGAGGAGTAGAAACACACTGCGAAGAATTATATCCTAGACTCAGCAAGCTGGGAGCGGAAATTATTCTCATCAGACGATCCTGCTATGTAGAATCCGACAAAGATAGGAAACAATTTAAGGGCGTAAAATTGAAAGATATTTATGCCCCTAGAAAAAAAAGCCTGGAAGCCATAGTTCACACTTTTTTGGCAATTTGCTATGCAAAAAAACATAGGGCCGACCTGATACACATTCATGCCATTGGCCCTGGACTTATGGTGCCCCTTGCTCGAATGATGGGACTCAAGGTAGTGGTCACCAACCATGGCCCCGACTACGACAGACAAAAATGGGGGAAAATGGCAAAGTTGATATTGCAATTGGGCGAAAGATTTTCCTCAAAGTATGCAAATACTGTGATTGTCATTTCTAAGCTTATCGAAAATATTCAGAGAAACAAATACAATAGAAATGATTGCAAAATCATACACAATGGAGTGAGCCCTGCAAAAAAATCAAAGACTAGTCTTTATCTTGATCAATTGGGCGTAGAACCCTACAAATATGTAATTGCCACAGGGCGCTTTGTTGAAGAGAAAGGCTTTGACAGACTTATTACCACTTTTGCGAGGCTCAATGATGGGACTTACAAACTTCTCATTGCAGGAGATGCCGATCACGAGAGTGACTATTCTCTTTCATTAAAAAAAATGGCAAAGCAAGAGGGCGTTATTTTGACGGGTTTTATCAAGGGAGAGCAACTCTGGGAAGTAATGACATTTGCTCGCCTGTTTGTGCTGCCCTCCTTTCACGAGGGTCTGCCTATTTCCTTGCTGGAAGCAATGAGCTACGGCTTGAACGTTTTGGTGAGCAATATACCTGCCAATAAGGAGATAGGATTGGATGAGGATGATTATTTCGACCCCTACGATTTGGATGCGTTTTATGACAAACTTAGCAATAAACTCAAAGGGCCTCATTGCAATAAAGAATATAATTTGGCACCGTATGATTGGAACAATATTGCCAAAGAAACTATGGAAGTGTACGAAGCAATATGTAAGATAAAAAAAATGCCCCATTCATAAGAATGAGGCATTTTTTTATTTATTTTATATAAGTTCCTTATTCTTTGTTAGAAATGGAACATTACGTATAAGTTACCAGTAGTATTGGTGTACAAGCTACTAAAACTGGCACTAGCCTTAGCTTTAGTTGTTTCTTTTTTTACTGCAGAAGTTGTGGCGTCCCAATATTCGGCAGTAGACTCTCCCTTAGAATGACTATTCATACCTAAACCAAGTCCCAATTCAGCGCCAAGAGAAATTTTTGGTGCGATGAAATATTCAACGCCCACGAATCCGATTACTCCCATGCCAAAAAAGTTTCCTGTTTTAGTTTCCAAAAGTCTTGTACCTCCATTCACATTGTTGACGAAATTGGTAGAAGGAGGTGTTTTGTAATCACTCGTGATGGCGTTTCCGTACTCAAAAGAACGATTATTATCAATATTTCCCACGGCAAATTCAAGACCTGCACCATAAAATCCTTGCAAGCGACCATAGCCACGACGCATTTCATAGGCCAAGCCAAGACGAAACATATTATTTTTAATCTTCATAACATCTTCAGTCATAAGCTCACTATTGGCAGAAGTACCAATTTCCATCTTGTCCGATTGGCTGTCAATATTGAAGTTGAACTTAAAGCGAAGAGCAGCATTATCTTTCAAGAAATATTTTCCATAAATCGTTTGATCTACTCCATTGAAAAGATCTGAGGCATTGTTGTCGGTACTGTTATTGAAAGCATTAGCTCCCAATTTCAATATGGGAGAAGCGTCAATACCAATAGCAAAATCACCTGCTTGTGGAAGAATTTGTTGCCCACTTTTTGTAAACGTTCCTTTTTCTCTTACCTCGTCTGTTTGCGCAGAAGCAGCGGCCGACAAGCTTAAAAACACTCCTAAAGATAGAATTAATTTTCTCATTTTATAATTTAGTTAATTAATATTACCAAGACTCATCATTAAATATTTAAGGATGAGTCCTAGCTAAAATTTTCGAGTGCAAAGGTATGAACTTTTTATAAAAATCAAGCTTTTTATTACAAAACTTATCATTTTAGGTACGAAACATGTTTTTTACCCATAATATACCAAATGCCAATTAGTAGAAATTATGCCCACATTCATAAGGGCAGGAAGTTTTTTTTAGTAAAAACAGATACTTAGCTACTGTCTTTTATTTGATATAGGGAGAGGTAAACCCTAGGTTTTTGAGTCCAGTTTGAATTTCGGGAGCATTCATAAACAAATCCCAGAGCAGAGCTGTGCGGTGATTTTCAATCATGACAATGATCGGCCCTTGGTCGATTGCGAGATAGCGCTTGGCTATCCAATTGTCGGCAGGAGCAAAAGCATCATAAAAACCAGCTTCACCAAACAAGCCAGGCACCTGCTCATAAAAATAGTGCATAGCCTTAAGTGAGGCTTCAGGTGTGTATGGCATAGAACTTAGGGCTGCTGTGGGAGAGATGATACCCGTATCGTGCCCCCCTGGATGATGGGCATTGTAGCCAATGGATTGATCTTCATTGCGGGTATAGCTTGCAGTGAGTCCCCAACAGCTATCGCCATAATTAGCAAAATGCTTGGGATTATCTATGCAATAGGAATGATGAATCTGGCTTTGGTTGCGATTGAGTTCCCAGTAGTCTGCATAGCTGTCTTTCAATCCCTTGGGCGACAATCCAGCATATGAATAATGCGCCCAAAACAAGGGACCTGTATGCTCCTCGTTGGTATTGTATTTGAGAATATGCTTGAAGCCATAGGACTCATCATTGGTAATAAACGTACCATTGCGTGTCCATCCTTTGTGGTATGCCTCAGGGGAGATGGCATGCTCAGGAGAAGCGGCACCCAATATATACGGAATCAGACATTCGTTGTATCCTTCGAGAGGAAAATTCATTTCCCAAGTGTGCTTGGGCGACCAATGCCAATAAATCACATCCTTGCCCTGTGTATACCAATCCCACTCAACGCCTTTCCATAGTTGATCGGCCAAGTCGGCCACTTGTTTTTCTTGCTCGTTTCCGTTTTTGAAGTATTCACGTACGCAAATAATCCCTTGGCAAAGAAATGCCGTTTCAACAATATCGCCACCACTATCTTTGTCGCTAAAATTGAGCACCTTGCCCGTTTCGCCATTGAGCCAATGCGGCCAGGCTCCATGAAAACGCTCGGCTGTGGCAAGAAAACTAAAAGCGGTTTCCAAGCGCGCTACGGCCTCTTGGCGAGAAATATAGCCCCGCTCCACCCCTACTATTATCGACATCAATCCAAAACCACTGCCACCCATGGTTACGATATGGGCATCATTTTCGGGGTAAATGCCATCGGGATGATAGCGCTCGCGAGCCAATCCAGAATTGGGCTCAGCAAAATCCCAAAAATACTTGAAAGTTTGCTTTTGTACCACATCCATCAAATCCTCATCCGACAAATAAATGGTCTTGCTTGTTGTTATGCTATCATTATCGCGGCTTCTTCCACAGCTTTGCAGAACGAAAAGAAGACAGAAAATATTTATTGATAATTTTATTTTATTCATTTTTATTGCCGTTTTATCGACGTTTTATTAATTTATTGTCACAACTTGGGTTCTGGTAGAGGTTCCGTTCTCATTGATGGCCTCTATACAAAAATAGTAGGGAATGTCCTTATCCATAGCCTTATAATAGTATTCATTGGCATTGTGCACCATGATACAATTGTAAAGCTTTTCGGGATCTGTACCCACATAAATATTGTAGGCATAGGCATCCGACGATGGCGACCATTTGACCCATGCACTTCGCTTGTCTTTTTCTGTGCGCAGCACCATAAATTCCTTGACGGGCAGAGGTTTTTCTCCATTTCCAAAACCAAACACACGCAAGCCAGCGATTGCAAATTTGCCTTCGGCAGTATGTATGTTTTCCAATTTTATATAACGAGCCTTGAGGGGTTTTCCTTGGTGCTTGTCGAGCTCCACATATTCGTGAGGCACATCAGTCTTGTTGGTGCTTTTATCGATAATGGTATTCCATTTTTTTCCATCCAAAGAGGCATATACCTTGTATTGATGGTATATATCAGTACGTTTGCCTAAGGATTGTGCATCTTGGTCGGCATAGTTTATTTGTATGCCATGAATGGTAGATATTTCACCCAAGTCCGACAGTATCCATTCGCCTTTGTTGCTGCTTTGAGCACTCCAATAGGTTTTTATGCTTTCGTCTACGGCATTGTTGGCATTAAAACCGCCCAGGGTAGAGGATACCTGTACGGGTTTGTTGTAGTTCAGCAGCATCCAGCCCGTAAATCTATTGTGATCCCTGTTGGTGTCGGTAGGCAAATAGTGCGGGTAATCGCCAAAAGCAGTATTGCAATACATGACATCGTCTTTGTCGAATCCAGCAGGCCAGAGACCCAAGCGGCGTTCAAAACTATTTTTCACATTTACCACCATGGTGCTTACATGCCAATAGTTGTTGTATTTGTCCTGAAATGTAGCGCCGTGTCCAGCTCCTCTGGCAAAACCTCCAGGTTTGTAGCTCATTGGAAGCGCAACATGCTGAAAGGGGCCTAGAGGATGTTCTGAAATAGCCACTCCATCGGCATATCCGCTAAATTCAGTGCCAGGACCTCCCCACTGAAGGTAGTATTTGTTATTGTGCTTTGTAACAAATGCGCCTTCCATAAATCCATCTAAGAAAGTATCATCATGATGCTCGCCAAAGCGATGCCACCCGTATTTGTGAGGTGCAGGCAATAATATTTCTTTGCGCGTGCCAATGGGCTGAAAGGTAGAACGATTGAGTTCGACTCCATACATGGGATAACTATTGCTACTTCCGTTGTACATATACAATCGCTCATCGGTATCGACAAAAAATTGAGGATCCCAGCCACCAAGTTCAAACTCCATTACGGCTTCTTTCCATTCATTTGCCTTGGGATTGGTCGACATCCAGATAGGAAAATCCTTGGAGTAGGTAGAGCCCATCACCAAGAGAGTATCTCCCTGTATCCAAACGGCAGGGGCACATAGTTCGTCATACACCTTGTGGTGAGGTTTGAGAAATAAGCGGGGAATAAAATCCCATTTCAACAGATCTTTGCTACACCAATAGCCCCACTGGTTGGTAGAAAATAGGTAGTACTCATTTTTATAATTCACAATCACAGGATCGGCAGTTGCACGATGCTTTCCCCATTGAGAAAAATTGGGTATGGGCGTGAAACCATAATCCAAGTTGATGGGGTTGCAATAGGTGTTGTGGGCATTTTGTGCCACTGCGAAGAGTGGCACAAAAAAAAGATAGACATAGATAAGGAGCTTCATTACCAACCAGGATTTTGAATTAAGGTGCCCCCACTTTTTCTGATTTCATTTTCAGGAATTGGAAACAGCTCGTTTTTGTCGACTTTGAATCCTTGAGGAGTAAGAAGCGTAGCAGCTTGTTTGGTACGCACAAGATCAAAGAAACGGTCTTGTTCGCAGGCCAATTCCAAGCGACGTTCGGTATAAATATCAGTGATTGTAGGATTGCTTTTGGGCGCTAGATTGACCCTCGCTCTCACCATATTTAATGGAGTAGCCGCATCTGTGCCAAGATACAATGCAGCTTCGGCATTCATCAACAAGATTTCGGCAAAGCGTAAAATTCTCACATTGTAATCTTGACCATATCCCTGAACCGAAGAGTATTTAGGAGCCACATATGCCTTTGCGCTGTAGCGAGGAATTGCCACTTCGTCCATAACTTCAACGCCCTTGATGGTATCTCCATCGGGAGTAATGTCGCCCCTATAGATGATGGTGGCTTTCTTTCTTACCACATCTCCTTCGGCATCAAAAGCGGTAGCAAGATTGTCGCTAGGAACCATCCATCCCCATCCATACTGGCCTCTGACACCTTGAATATCGCAAAAAGAAGAATTTGAAATCGCACTGTTGCCTATTACCTCGGTGGCAAGAACTTCAAAAAGAGATTCGGAACAGAACTCTTGTTCGTGTCTGAAGATATCGTAAAAATTGGGATATAGGATAAATCCTCCATTGTTGATAATGTCGTCGGTAAGAGCCTTGGATTCAGCCCATTTTTCTTGATATAGATATACCTTTGCCAAAATACCCTTGGCAGCCCATACGTTGGCTCTTCCCAATTCGGCACTAGGCAAATTGGCAGGAAGCACCGCAATGGCTTCTAATAGGTCTTTTTCTATGAAATCATAACATTCTTCCTGTGTCTTGCGGTATTTGGCTCCCACACTTGCAGGATCAGAAACCGATGTTTCCATGATTACCACACCACCAAAAGCTCTTGTCAAGTAGAAATAATGGAAAGCTCTCAAGAACTTTGCTTCTGCCACATACCTGTCTTTTAGTTCCTGTGGAACTTCTGCCGTGCTCATTGTTGGAATATTATGAATCACTTGATTGCTCAAATTGATGGCCGTATAACGGCTTGTCCAATAGTCGTTTATTTGACCCTCCGATTTGGCAAAGGTAAACCTAGTATAGGATTTGGCCCAATCGCCATCGCCGGGACTGCTACCCTTGATGATGTTGTCGGAAGTGAGTTCGCTAATGAAGAGGTAGCTAAAACCGGTGATGTTCCATCCTCTCAAATAGCCATACATGGAAGTCATTGCCTGTGCGGCTTGCTCCTTGGTAGAGAAAAACTCTTCTTGGGGAACAGATCCTTCTGGCTCGAAGTCCAGAAAATCGCAAGAATAGAATAAACTACTTGAAAACAAAAGAGCTATAAGAGTTTTATTTAGAGCTCCGTTTAATATTTTGTTTAATATTTTTTTCATGATTCAATTAAAATTTTAAGTTTACACCAAAAGTATAAGTCGCAGATGAAGGATAAATTTGATTGTCGATACCCTGCTCAGTTGCTTTTTGTACGCCTGTACCAGACATTTCGGGAGTCATGCCATTGTATCCAAACAAGGTAAGAGGATTTTGAGCCGTCACAAAGAGTCTGAGTTTAGAGATGCCCATTTTTTTAGAGCTCATCTCTGGTATGGTATATCCCAGCTGTATATTTCTCAACCTTATGTAAGCTCCCGATTCTATCCAGAATGTATTTGGAAGCGGATTTTTCCTACCATTGATATCGGCCGAAGGGTAGGTGTTGGAAGAGTTTTCTCCATTCCAGCGATTGGTATAGAAATCGTGGTCGTAGTTTTCGTTACCAAATCTTTGTACACGTTTGAAGTTGTAGATCTTATTGCCCCACACTCCTTGAATGTCCATAGAGAAATCAATTGCCTTATAGTTGAGGCCCAAATTGATACCATAAACACCTTTTGGCATGTAGCTACCAATGGATGTTCTATCATTGAGGTCGTCTAATATACCATCGTCGTTGAGATCAGCATATTTGAAGTCCCCTGGTTTGGCCTCTGGCTGTATGGGCGTTCCGTTGGATGATTTGTAATCTAATATCTCCTGCTCGTTTTGGAAGATGCCAATCACGTCGTAGACATAAAACTCTCCTACTGGACGACCCAGCTGTGTATAAATTGCCTGCGAACCGTTTACGCTATTTCCCGAAAAGAAAGGAATGGTGCCAGGAGCCAATTTGACTATCTCATTTTTATTGATAGCAAGATTGAAGCCTAGATTATAAGAAAAATCATCATTGATCTTATCGTGCCATCCTAGGGTAAATTCAAATCCCTTGTTCAATATATCGGCATTGTTTCTTAGAATACTATAGCTAGTGGAGCCATTTACGCCCATTACAGGAAATGGGAATATGGCGTCACGGGTTGTTCGGTGGTAGTAATCGAGTTCAAAATCCAGTCGGCTGTTGAGCATTTTTATTTCAAAACCTAGGTCATACTCCCTCACAGTTTCCCAGGTGAGAGTAGATTCTTTGATGGCAGTGATATTGGCCCCTTGGCTAATATTTGCAGATCCCCAGGGGCCAAACACGGTAGAAAATTCACCACCGGAGTTTACTACCGTTCGGTAGGCATTTTGAGGCACATTGTTGTTGCCCATAATACCCCAAGAGGCTCTCAATTTTAAGTAATCAATAGTTTTGGATTCTCTCAGACTGTTCATAAATCCTTCTTCAGAAGCTATCCAAGCCAAGCCTACGGATGGAGCCGTAGCCCAACGATTGGCGGAGGGGAAGGTAGAAGATCCGTCGCGACGCAGAGTGGTGGTAAGTAAGTATTTATCGTCATGGGCATAGAAAAAGCGTCCAAAATATGATAAGCTCCTAATTTTTTCGCCGTCATCGTTGACCTTCAAGGTGCTTTGATCTCCATTTTTAATGTACAAAGAGGATTCGCCAATATATGAAATATCGCTTACAGAAGCTTCAAGCCAAGAGGAATGAAAATGTATCATAGAAAACCCAGCCATAGCAGAAAACCTATGTTTATTGATCACCTTACTGTATGTGAGGGTGTTGTCGAAGGTGTAGTTCATATAAGAATCGTCGCTTTTCCTGAATGTAGAAAGTTCGTTCTTTTGAGAATCTGATACCCTGTATACAGGCACATATACCTTGTTGTTGGAATTGCTTCCATCGAGGGTAAATGAGCTTTTTAACTTCAAGTCGGCCAGAGGTTTTACCTCCAAGTAGATATTGGGAAGGTATTTGAAGCCCTTTGTTTTATTGAATTTATTGTAGTGAAATTGGGCTGCTGAGTTGGCAATTCTTACTACCTCGCTAGGATCGGAATACGAACCATCAGCATTGAAAACAGGTATTACAGGTGGAGTGTAGAATGCAGACCCCAAGGCATCTCCATTGGTGTTGTTTTGATCTGCATAAGATAGGTTGATGTTGTATCCGGCCTTGATATACTTATTTACGTTTATATCTTGCGCTGCTCTAAGATTGGTGCGTTGGTAATCAGAGTTGATGATTACTCCCTCTTGACTGAGGTAGTTTAGTCCCACAAAATAGTTTGACTTTCCTGTGTTTCCACTGATACTCAGCCCGTGCGAGTGCATCATTGCCGATTGTACAGCCTGATCTAGCCAATCGGTATCGGCGGTATAGTTTGTAAAATCGATGGGTTTTACATTCTGGATAGCCGATTTTTCGCCCATCAATGTCTTGTACTGTTCGGAATTAGACATCTTAAAATTATTCGACAAAGATTGAACTCCCACATATCCATTGTAATCAATGGTAGGTTTTTGTTCATACCTTGAGCCTTTTTTTGTTGTAATCAACACAACTCCATTGGCAGCTCTCACTCCATAGATAGCCGACGAAGAAGCATCCTTAAGGATGGTCATCGACTCAATATCGTTGGAAGAAAGAAAGCTAATGTCCGAAACAAACATGTCGTCTACCACATACAATGGAGAGGCGTTTGATTCGACGGTCCCAAGTCCCCTTATGCGGATGCTGGGCGAAGATCCTGGAGCTCCCGAAGTAGACACCATAACTCCCGACACCTTTCCTTGCAATGCCTGCATGGGGTTGGCTACGGCTTGCTTGGAGATATCGGATGCTTTTACCACAGCAATGGGTGCCGTTAGGTCTCTAACGGTTTGGGTACCATAACCCACTACCACTATCTCATCCAATAGTGCGGCATCTTCCGACAGCACTACATTGAGTACTGTTTGCCCGTTTACTTCCACCGCTTGGCTCATCCTGCCAATGGAGCTAAATACCAATACGGCATTTTTGGGAACATTTGATAAAGAATAGTCTCCATCAATACTGGTAGCAGTGCCTATGCTACTGCCCCTTACTACGACCGAAACTCCAATAGCCGATTCGCCCGTTTCTCTTTCTGTCACGATACCCCTTACGGTGATATTCTCTTGCCCATACATAGTCATTGAGCAAAACAAGACAATGAAAATTGAAAATAGTCCTCTCATATTTTTAATGTTTTTAAAATATTAATTCGGTTCAAAAATATACATCTTTTGACTTTCCTTGATTAAAAAGAATACAACTAAAACACAAATATATTAAGTACAACTACCATTTTACTACTACATACTATATTAACATGCTAATAAATAGGAAATTAAAAACCTTAAAGCATTTTTATGGGTGGGGTATACTTCCAGTATGGTAGCCTATGAATATCCTGTTGATTTGTATTTCTCTGTAAATAGTATGTATCTACATGAAATAATGCGTTTCTTTAGAATAAAAAAACACAACTTTAGGACAAAAAATGATGCCAAATAATCATTAGTTCAACGAAATTGGGGTGATTTAGACCAAAATAGCTTATCTTTACGCACGAAATAATATTTAAATTAAAAATCAATCAATTTAATAAAACAAAATGACTAAAGAAAAAAAAAGGTATTTAATGTTTGTACTAATAGGAATTGCAGGATTTATTTTGGGAGCTTATCTTTGGTATGAGTTAGACCAAATGGAAAAAGGTACCGGAGGCTCAGTGTCTTTGCCTCGACTACTATATTCTCTTTATGAGCTTGCTGGAAAGTGGGCTGTTGCAGCAGGTTGTGTGTTTTCTGGTATTTTCTGCATTGTCTTTGGCAAAATGGGATATGAAAAAGCAAAAAAAGCAGAAGCTATTGAAAAAGAGTAGTTAAAAAAACCTATTACCCATATACAATCCCGCAATATTATAATTGAGAAAAACTCTTATAAACATATTGTGGGATTGTCTTGCGCTATTGACATACCTTTTTTTATATAAATAAAAGGTATGTCATGGTTTAAATTCCAGTATAAAACCCGTGAGGCTTTGCGAAGAATGTAGCGTAAATTTTTTCCTCAGGCGGTATCTCCCCGCTTCCACCCCTCTGATAGAAATATTCATGAGGCGCGAAATATCTTTAGATGAAAGATTGAGGCGCAGATAGGCGCATAATCTCAAATCTGTGGGGGTAAGATCGGGAAAATTTGATTTTAGATCATTAAAAAACTTCTCCTGTACCCTATCGAAATTCATTTGAAAGAGATTCTGGTCGTCGTCACTTGTGCGTATGCTATTTTCCATCATTGCTACCACCTTTTCGAGATGTTTTTTAGAAAATAAGCCTTGCTTTTTTTGTCGTAGAAGTTCGTCTATGACTTCGGTGAGTAAGTCACGATTGGCAATATTGACCATAGCAATAGACGATAGCTCTCTGCTTTTGATGTTTATTTCCTCCTCCAGCTCTAGGTTTTGGAGCTTTATCAGTTGCTTTTCTTGCTGCTCCATTGCCCTTACATAGCTTTGATTTTGAGCCTCAATAAGGCGAGTCTTACGACGAGAAATGTATTTTTGTCCCCAATAAAATAAGAGTACCAAGAGCACTATATAAAGTGTCAATGCCCAATTCGACAGGTAAATAGGTCGTAGTATTTCGAATGAATATTCTATTTCGTCAATTACTTTTTGGTGAATATCAACAATTTGAGCCCTAAAAACATATTTCCCATAAGGCAATCGTAAAAATTCTTGAGAAGCATATTCCTCGAGCTTGTTGTATTTACTGTCTGGAAGACCCTGAAGAATATATCTTATGCTATAGTGGTCTTGATCAAAAATTGGGTTTGCCAAATCGACACGAAAATTGTTGTAGGCGTATGTGATTTTTGACTTTTGATTCAAAGGCTTCCAAACGTCTGCTTTATGATCAAAAAAAGTAATTAGGGAGAAGTATAGTTTAGGTGAAATGTTTTTCTCATCAAAATCGTGCGTAAATTTAATAAGTCCTCCATTGAGAGTCAAATAAGAACAATGGTTTTTGTGGTCGACAAGGGCATTTCCATGTTCTTCTACGGGCGACATACTAGAATTTAATGCTATCTGCTGCATAATTACAAATCGGCCATCTACATTTTTGACGTAGGAATAACATCCATTGGAAATGAACCAAGCATCTTTTTGGTCTATCTCCACCACGCGATAAGTATCCGCAATGTCTTTTAAGTCCTCGTTCAACTGCTTATACGGCACTATACTGTCGTTTATATCGTCGTAGGTATAAAAAAGGCTTTCGTCCGAAAACACTATGCGCCCACCTATTTTCATGACATTTATTTTTCCATTTTCTTTCTTCTCAAGATGGGGATAGTAATGAATGTCTATGGCTTGATTCATCTCTTTATTAAGCCTAAATCTATACATCCCCTTATGCATGTGCTTTGCCCAAATATTTCCATGGGCATCCATTTCAAAAGATTTTATAATTTGTCTGAAATTGGTGAGGCTACTAAAGAAATGCCATTTGCCCCCTACGAGCTTGTAGATATTAAAAAAAATGTAGGAACTTTGTATCAATATATTTTCCCCACAATAATAGACTTGTTTGATGCTAGTGGCGCCTCCCCCTTCTAAAGATAGAATGTCTGTTTTTTTACCTTCTACCAAGTATGCTCCCTTGTTATGACCACACACTATTTGACCCTCAAAGCGATCAATACTCCATGTTTGTTCTCCCAAAATAGGATGCAATTCGCCCTTACGTTTGTTGTCGTAGATATATAAACCTTGGTTGCTGGCAATATAGGTAAGCTCGTCCTCAAACAAGACATCATATACCATACCTAATCGAGGATTGATAGGCTCATAAAATAAGATGTTGGTATTGTTGTACACTTTTGCTATTCCATTGTCTAAGGCAAGCCAGATATTATTTTCGAGATCGCAATACATTCCTAGAATAGTATTGTTAATCAACTTAGTATCTACATTGGATTGCCAAAGAAGTTTGCCATGTTTGTCGATTGCATAAATTCCATTAGACAAGGTACCCAAAATATATGATGAATCTTGCGTCATGATGGCTCTATTGATGGAATAAGCAAAAAGCTCCTTGTCAACCTCAGTATAAAAACGCTTAACCTTCTTAGAATCATAAACATATAATCCTTTATTGCGAGTAGCAATCAAAAAATCGCTTGCCAATGGAAGCATTGCGACCACATCATCTCCATCGAGCATTGTCCTATCCAAAATTTGCGTGAAGGTATTTCCATCAAAGCTTTGTAGGCCCAAGTGAGCAGATTGAGAAAATAATTGCCCATTTATTTTCATCAAATTTAAAGGGTAAGAAGAATCTTTACTGCCTTTCACAGTCTTGCCATCATAGACAAAGAAGGAGGAGAAACTCTGAAAATAAATATGCTTGTTGTATTCAACAATACTCCATATCTCATCACTCTGAAAATCGAAGTTTGCTATCTTTTCTTTTAGTGACACATATTGGTAGCCACTATCTGCATGTTGTTGGAAGTAACCAAACTCTTCATACGACCCGATATAAATGCGCTCATCGGACGACACATATACCGATCGAATTGGATAAGAGTTCGACGATTTGATAAGACTCCACCGATTGCCATTGAAGACCAGTAGGCCTTTATTATTTCCGACATACAAATAACCCTTACTGTCTTGGCTTATTGACCAGTTTTGGCTCCCAGCATGGT
Organism: Bacteroidales bacterium; assembly: GCA_003851245.1. Lineage (GTDB taxonomy): Bacteria > Bacteroidota > Bacteroidia > Bacteroidales > Azobacteroidaceae > BHEP01. The sequence continues at coordinate 24,622 of BHEP01000041.1, forward strand.
AGTCTGATGTTGTGAAGTTTTTTAGCTTTGGTGTAAATGGAACTGCACTTGCTTTCTCAAAACTAAGAAAAAGAAGAAGAAAAATAGAAAAAATATAATAACTATAATAACTATAATAATAACTACAATACGATCTTCCTAAGATGCGATTTAAATTGAAGGCACCCACAATTTGATGTTTATATATTTGTATTCATCTAAAATTTCAATACCTATGCCTTCTATTTCACCTATTTTGGAATTTTCCTAAGGTATGTTGGCAAAGGTTTTTTTTATCCATCATACTATTTTGTCAGAAATGAGTCTAGATTAGAATCTTTGCACAAATGTAAAC
>BHEP01000042.1 GCA_003851245.1 Bacteroidales bacterium
ATATTAGATAAAGATAAAGAAGAAGATAAAAAAATTTATAAAGAAATTTATTATCAATCCCTGACCATCTTGTCAAAGCTGCATGTAAGCGAGAAGCACGAATCCGATGTTGCCCATTATACAAAAAAAACAACGGCAGAGATTCTTCTTTCCTGCGAAAAAACAGAAAACAACGAATATCCATTATTGCGTTTAAGTTCTATAAGTACAGCCAATGACCCCAAGGAAGGAGAGAGTTTGTTTGACTATTTATTTTCTGAGAATATATCTACTGAGGATACTAATGAGCGAAAATACCAGGCTTTTATCTCTTGCTTTACATTCAATCATGATAGCTTGAATCAATTTCGTCTCTACGGCAAGGAAAAGAATGAAGAGGCTACAGGTTTAAGTCTTGTGTTTAAAAAAGATTTTTTTGGAGACGGGAAGGCTCTTTTTGAGCCTTTTTTATTAGTGCAAAGCGAACAAAGTTCTGCACAAGAAGTATCTCAACAAGCAAAGCTGTCCTTGTATCGATGTATGTATATTGACCCCGAAACCTCTAAATTAATATCCTTAGGGCATAGGGAAGAATACACTTTTTACCGAGATAAGAGTATAGAAAAAGAAGTCGAAAACGAAGTCGAAACATACAAAAAAAATTACCAGGAGAAACTAAAAGCAATAGGAACCTCTCTTGAAAACTTGCGAAAAACGATTCAAGAGAAAGAAAGACCACTATACCAAAAGGTTATTGTTGAGTTGCTTATAAATATTCGTTATGTTGCAAAGCATGTTGCTTTCAAGGAAGAGCAAGAATGCAGGGTACTCAAAGTAGTCGACTTGGAAGTGGATCCGAGTGTGGGTACGAGTATGTTTGTGGAGTATAGAGGAGCCAGAGTTTGCAGGTCTGTTAAAAAAATTTATTTTGGCCCTCATGCAAGCGATTTCGATGATTTTAGCAAACGCTTGAGTGATAAAGTTGATACAGAGCATATTAAATGCCAGCAAAGCACTCTCCCTTTTAGAAAAACAATTAGAGAAGGTTAATCTATTATAATACCGATACTTGCCATTATTTATTCAGAAATAATAGCCTATATTCGCCTAAATGTATACGCCAGAGAGGCTGATATAAAGACTGAAATGGGTGCTTGCATGATAATGTCCCCATAGGCAGGGAGTTCTATTTCTGCACCCACATCATGAGCATATCTATTGGGAGAGTATTCCGAGCTAGAACCAAATTGAAGTTCCTCGCCGAGTATTCAGCCTCTCGCAGATAAAATATGTGATAGATAGAATGCTGTGTCTGTACAAAAACCGTGAACCAGTAGCGGACTGGTGAGCACGATTAGTATAGAAATTTCGCAAGTATTTTGGCGACAGTTTATAAAACTTCAAACTAAAAGTATAAGTGCAAGGGATATTCCTTGTGTTTTTTTTAGGTGCCGCTAGCTTCGCAAATAATAGTATATGACTGTAAGGAGGTAGAAAATTTTGTTTTAAAGCATAAATAGTTTACATTTGTAGAAACAAATAGAAATTTCAAACATGCCAACAATTTCAAGTCGCGCATCAGAGATGCCAGCTTCTCCTATACGCCGATTGGTTCCCCTTTCGGATTCGGCAAAAGCCCGAGGACTCAAGGTCTACCATCTCAATATAGGGCAGCCCGATATTTGTAGTCCCGAAGTGGCGATGGATGCAATAAGAAATATAGACAGGAAAATTTTAGAATATAGTCCCAGCGATGGTATCCGTTCGTATAGGGAGAAGTTGGTTTCGTATTATGCCAAATACGAGATTATGGTTTCTGCCGACGAGATAATTATCACCACTGGAGGTTCGGAGGCTGTTCTTTTTGCATTTTTGGCCTGTCTAAACCCCGGCGACGAGATAATTATTCCTGAGCCAGCCTATGCCAATTATATATCTTTTGCTATATCTACAGGCGCTGTTATACGTTCCGTTTCTTCTTCTATAGAAACAGGCTTTGCCCTTCCTCCGATAGAAAAAATTGAAGCTTTGGTCAATGAAAAGACCAAGGGCATATTGATATGCAATCCCAACAACCCTACTGGCTATTTGTATTCAAGGGCTGAGATGAACCACATAAAAAATTTGGTAAAGAAGCATGATCTCTACCTATTTTCCGACGAGGTATACCGAGAATTTATATATACAGGTTCTCCTTATATATCGGCACTACATTTGGTGGGAATAGAGCAAAATGTGGTTCTTATAGACTCTGTTTCCAAGCGATATAGCGAATGTGGTATCCGCATTGGAGCTCTTATCACCAAAAACAAGTCGGTGCATGCTGCTGTAATGAAGCTTTGTCAGGCTCGATTGAGTCCACCATTGATAGGACAAATTGCTGCTGAAGCCTCCTTGATGGCTGGCGATGAGTTTTTGAGGGATATGTATGACGAGTATGTAGAGCGCCGCAATTTTTTAGTAGACAGCCTCAATCGTATACCTGGCGTATACTCTCCGATTCCCATGGGGGCATTTTATACCATTGCGCGTCTTCCTGTTGAGGATAGCGATCATTTTTGTGAGTGGTGCTTGTCGGATTTTGAATTTGAAGGACAAACCATCTTTATGGCTCCAGCTTCGGGCTTTTATATAAGCCCAGGCTTGGGTAGAAATGAGGTTAGAATTGCATACGTACTCAAGAAAGAAGATCTTAACAATGCAATGATTGTGCTTGAAAAAGCTTTGGAAGCTTACAATATCCGAAAGTAAGAGCTGTATATAGGCTTTTTGAGCTACAAAAACGATAAAAGACAAAATGAATTTAGCCCTTTTTATTGCTAAACGTATCTATTTGAGTAAGGAGGGAGACGACGAAGTTTCTCCAGCCACCATAAAAATTGCAGTGCTCAGCATGGCATTGGGTTTGGCGGTTATGATTCTTGCCATCGCCATCGTGGTTGGCTTCAAACAAGAAGTGCGCAACAAGGTAATTGGCTTCGGCTCGCATATACAAATCACCAATTTTGATAGCAATACATCCTACGAGACTCAGGCAATAGCAGTAGACGACGACTTTAAGAAAATAATACTGCAAACACCCGGAGTAAGGCACCTCAGCCTTTTTGCAACCAAGCCTGGCATTATAAAAACCGAAAACGATTTTCAAGGAATTATTCTAAAAGGTGTGGATCATGATTTTGATTGGCAATTTTTCAGACAAAATCTTATTGAGGGGGACTTGATAAATATAGAGAGCGACAAAACTTCCAGCGATGTTGTTATTTCTAAGGATTTGTCCGACAAGCTGCAGCTAAAGCTCCACGATTCCTTCTCATGCTATTTTGTGCAGGAAGATGTGAGAGCCAGAAAATATAATATTGTGGGCATCTATGAAACAAATTTTTCTGAATACGATAAACTCTTTATTCTCACCGATATAAAACAAATAAGGAGGCTCAACAAATGGGATGAAGACCAGGTGAGTGGGGTGGAAATTCTGGTAGATAATTATGACAAATTGGATGAGATTGCTGAAAATATTTATTTTCAGACAAGCTCCCTCCACGATCGCAATGAAAACAGCTATTATACTAGGTCTATAAAACAAATAAACCCCATGATTTTTGAGTGGTTGGATTTCTTGGATACCAATGTGGTAATTATTCTCACACTGATGCTGGCTGTATCTGGCTTTACCATGATTTCAGGTCTTTTAATCATTATCTTGGGACGCACCAATATGATAGGGATACTTAAGGCATTGGGATACAACAACACCAATTTGCGAAAGGTGTTCCTCTATCTCTCCTTTTTTCTTATTAGCAAGGGCTTGTTTTGGGGCAATGTAATAGGTCTTGGCATATGCCTTGTTCAAAAGCAATTTGGATTGCTAAAGCTAGATCCTAGCATCTATTACTTAGACAAGGTGCCTGTGGAAATTAACCTTTGGACAATATTGCTGCTCAATATAGGCACCTTGTTGGTGGCAATGCTCATGCTCATTGGTCCATCTTATCTTATAACTAAAATTTCGCCTGCCAAATCCATTCGCTTTGACTGATTATGTGTCTTTTTAAAAAAGCAAACACTGCGTCTAGGGGTTTGTAGTGTTTTGATGCCGTAGATGTATAAAGTATTAATAGTATATTAATAGCACATTAATGGCTTGTTTGCCAAGTTTTTATATCATGTTTGCCATATATTTATTACATATTCCACCGATGTTCACCATGTGTTTATCACATCCTAGGGGGTATAAGCCCCTAGGATAATAAATCTGTTTGATGACCAAGCCAATCTTTCTGACAATTAAGCCAATCTTTCTGAGAATTAACCAATTATTGACAATCACACCAATAAATCAATATTTTGGATAATTAATTTGCTATTGGCAATTAATTTTTGTCTTGCAACAGCAGTTCAAGAATTTGCACAGCCGCCTTAGATACTGGTGATCCAGGGCCAAAGATGGCAGCTACACCAGCCTTGTATAGGCAGTCGTAGTCTTGCGCAGGAATTACTCCACCAGCAACTACTAGAATATCTTCACGCCCCAGGGCTTTAAGCTCTGCTATCACCTGAGGAACGAGTGTTTTGTGTCCTGCGGCAAGCGAAGAAACGCCCAATACATGCACGTCATTTTCTACCGCCTGGCGTGCCGATTCTGCAGGAGTTTGGAACAGTGGTCCCATATCTACATCGAATCCACAATCGGCATATCCTGTAGCTACTACTTTTGCGCCTCTGTCGTGCCCATCCTGCCCCATTTTGGCTATCATGATGCGTGGCTGACGTCCCTCTTTTTTTGCAAATTTCTCTGCCATCTCACATGCCTTTAGGAAGGTGGCATCTTGTTTGGTTTCTGATGAATACACGCCCGAAATAGTTCTAATGATTGCTTTATAACGTCCTGCTACGCTCTCGCAAGCGTCCGAAATTTCTCCTAAAGTTGCTCTAAGTCCCGCAGCCTTCACTGCGAGGTCTAGCAAGTTGCCCTCGCCAGTTTTGGCACAAAGGGTGATAGCTTCTAGTGCGGCGCAAACGGCGGCGCTGTCGCGTTTGGACTTAAGTGCTGTGAGGCGTTCTATTTGCTGAATGCGAACAGCGGTATTGTCGACCTCCAAAATATCAATAGGGTCTTCCTTTTCCAAGCGGTATTTGTTGACACCGATTATTGTTTGCTTGTTGGAGTCAATCTTTGCTTGAGTGCGTGCAGCAGCTTCTTCAATTCGCATTTTGGGCACTCCAGTTTCTATGGCTTTAGCCATACCTCCGAGTTGTTCTACTTCTTGTATCAATTCCCAAGCCTTGTCTACCAGTTCTTTTGTTAGGCTCTCTACATAATACGAACCAGCCCACGGATCTACATGCTTGCAGATATATGTTTCCTCTTGTATATAAATTTGAGTGTTGCGAGCAATGCGCGCCGAAAATTCTGTAGGAAGTGCAATAGCCTCATCCAAGGCATTGGTATGCAGGGATTGGGTATGTCCCAAGGTTGCTGCCATAGCCTCTACACAAGTGCGTCCTATATTATTGAAAGGATCTTGCTCTGTAAGCGACCATCCAGATGTCTGGCTATGTGTGCGTAGCGCCAATGATTTAGGGTTTTTTGCGTCAAAGCTTTTTACTATCTTTGCCCATAGTAAGCGGGCGGCACGCATTTTGGCTATCTCCATAAAATGGTTCATGCCAATGGCCCAAAAGAATGAAAGGCGAGGGGCAAAAGCATCTACATCAATGCCTGCATTGATACCTGCACGCAGGTATTCCATGCCATCGGCCAGGGTGTATGCAAGCTCGATATCGGCGGTAGCTCCAGCTTCTTGCATATGGTAGCCCGAGATGGATATAGAGTTGAATTTAGGCATTTTTTGCGAGGTAAATTCAAAAATATCGGCAATGATGCGCATAGAAAATGCTGGTGGATAGATATAGGTGTTTCTCACCATAAACTCCTTGAGTATATCGTTTTGTATGGTTCCTGTGAGTTCCTCAAGTTTTGCTCCCTGCTCCAATCCTGCATTTATATAGAAGGCAAGAATGGGCAAAACAGCTCCGTTCATGGTCATCGATACCGACATGTCTTTGAGGGGTATCTGATCGAAGAGTACTTTCATATCTTCTATGGTACAGATAGATACTCCAGCCTTTCCTACGTCTCCTTCTACCCTCTGGTGGTCGGCATCATAGCCTCGGTGTGTGGCTAAGTCAAAAGCTACCGACAGCCCTTTTTGTCCTGAGGCTAGATTGCGACGGTAGAATGCGTTGGACTCTTCGGCGGTAGAAAATCCTGCATACTGGCGAATGGTCCATGGACGCATGGCATACATTCCAGTGTAGGGGCCGCGAAGGAAGGGAGGCAATCCTGCGGCATAGTTGAGGTGCTCCATTCCCTCTAGGTCTTGTTTGGAGTACGCTGGTTTTACCGAAATATGCTCGGGGGTTAGCCAGTTGGGTGCAATAGCTCCCGTTGCCACTGGTGCAGAAACGGATTTCTGGTAGTCTATATTTTTGAAATTAGGTCTCATATTATTCATTATTCATTTTTTTTAGTGTGTCTAGCACATTGGAGCGAACGTTTATAAAATTATTTACCCCCTGGGTTTTTAATTCGTCCATACAGGACGGCGCACCAGCCACTACCAATGTTTCTTTTCCTTTCATCAATTGTTGTGCCTTGGGAGCCAGCGTTGCATATTCGTCGTCACTAGAGCATAGGACGATGATGGCAGCTCCCGCCTTGCGGGCCGCTTCTACACCTTCTTCTATGGTATCAAAACCAAGATTATCAATCACCTCACATCCTCCGCAAGCAAAGAAGTTGCAAGCAAACTGCGAACGAGCCAAGCGCATTGCTAGGCTTCCAATGGTTAGCATAAATGCTTTGGGAGCAGCTCCCGATTTCTCTGTTGCCAAGCGAAGGTCTTCAAAGTCGCTTGCCAATCGTCTGGTGTTGAGGGTCTCTATCGATCCATCGCCCTGTGTTTTGCATCCACATCCACAAGATAGATCTTGCATCTTAGGCAGGGCTTTTTCGTAGAAGTTTGGAAACTGATTGGTGCCCAATAATATCTCCTTGCGATTTGCCAGATCCTTGCTGCGAGATGCTGCCGTGGCGTTTATTTCTTTTTGAACTGTTCCTTCTTGTACAGCCGCGTAAAATCCTTTTTCGTCTATTTTTACAAACAGTGCCCATGCTTCTTTGGCAATAGACTCTGTGAGTGTTTCTATATAATAAGAGCCACCCGAAGCGTCTACCACCTTATCGAAATGTGCCTCTTCCTTAAGCATCAATTGCTGATTGCGAGCCATACGTTCGGAAAACTCATTAGGCTGCGCAAAAGCTGAATCGAAAGGGCTTACAAGCATAGAGTCTACACCAGCAATACCTGCCGACATGGCCTCGGTTTGTGAGCGCAATAGATTGACATGTGCGTCATACACCGTTTGGTTGAAGGTAGATGTTTGTGCAAAGATATTCATCTTCGATGCGCAAAGGCAAACTCCATCGGCAGTAGTATTTTCGCATTCAGGAACCACACATTTGGGTTTGTAGGCATTCACTATTTGTGCCCATAGCATACGGGCAGCACGAAACTTTGCTATTTCCATGAAATAGTTGACGCCAATACCGAAGTTGAACTTAATCTTCTTGGCAGCTATAGCAGGCTCCACTCCTTGTGCTATCAAGTTGGCAAGCAGCTCGTTGCCCCATGCCAAGGCGTATCCTAGCTCTTGTGTGCTAAAGCTTCCAGCATTATTGAACAAAAAGGCATTTACTGCCACCGCCTTGAATCGAGGCAATGCCTTGGCAGTATTAACAATCTCCACCATATTTTTGATCCACTCTTTCTGATCCTTTCCCTTGCGCAATAGTGGTCCAAAGGCATCGGTGTTGATAGATCCATAGCATTTCATGACATCTACTCCTGTTTTTTGGTAGTATGCAAGCAGATGGTGCATTAGTTGCACGCTAAAGCGGCTGCAAGTTTTGAAGTTGAGCTCTACGCATTCGAGATTAATACCATTAAGTAGCAGCTCAAGTGTTTGGATACTAACTAGCTCTCTAGGAATAATAAAACCAATGGAGTTGATTCCCTTGTAGAGAATGTCCAAGGCTTTTTTGTTGGCCTCTGCCACATCTACCACTTCTATGTCTTGACGCACATACCAGTCGTTGTCGGTTTTTGTGCCGCGCAGGTATGGGAATTGGCCAGGCAGAGAATTGATACTTGCGCTATCGGCAATATCTTCTTGTCTGTAAAAAGGCTTTAGGTTAAAACCTTCTTTGGTTTTCCATACAAGCTTCTTTTCAAAATCGGCTCCCTTGAGGTCGGCAGCGACTCTCTCCATCCATTCTTTGGTAGAAACTGGAGGAAACTCAGAAAAAAGTTTTTCTTTAGAGTTGATCATAAGATTTACTTATTTAAATATTTATATATTATTTGGTGCTAATTATTGACTACTCTCTCGATACGAGCACAAAAGTAAGATAATTTGTCTAAGGGATACAGTCTTTTAAGAATTTTTTCTTTGATTAAAGCTGATACAAATTTTTTTATTCAATAGTAAGAGTGGTAAGATGTGTTTTCTTGCCTCCCATATATTTTATTTGCTAAGGCTAGTGCAGTATATCAGTATTGCAATGTCGGCATATATATCGGCATGTTTTGAAAGATGCCTTCTTATAAGTTTGAGTGAGGCAGAGATGTGTTTTTGTACTGTATTGACGGAGATGTTTAGCTTCGCTGCAATTTCTTGGTGAGACATCATCTCTTTTCTGCTCAAATTGAACACCAAGGACTGCTGCTGAGTAAGATTGCGCAGGGCTCTATCAATGATTAGGTTTAAGTCGGCGTGAGTTGTTTGGTCTTCAGTGTAGTTGCCTACATTTATGGATTTTTTTATTATTGCGGCCTTTAGTTTTTCTTCTTTTTCTATGCTACCCAGTAGGTTTAGAGTTCTGTTTTTGACTATAGTATATATATATGGAGCAAAAGGGGCATTGGGATCAATAAAACGTCTGTTTTGCCATACGGAGGTAAATGCATCTTGAAATATATCTTCGGCAAAATCTCTAGATTTGAGAAATTTCATAGCGAAGTATATTAATCCCTGTTTGTAGGAGGCATAGAGTTCGCAAAATGCTGCTTTGTCGCCGCTTATTAAGTTGTCGAGTAATTTCTTTTCAAGTTCTATTTTGTCTCTCATATTGTTGTTGATAGATTTGCAGCTCTCAGCACTTACACTTGTGGGTAATGAGAGCTGCAAATGTACGGTTTATTTTAATAAACCTTCTTATTATCATAATTGTATTGTCTTTATAGCCATCAACTTCAATAATATTCTATCTACTCCATCTGTATGATACTACGCTTTTGGCTTCTACTATCTGTCTGAAAGATTGATTATTGTCTGTAAAAACTATTTCTTTATCCATATCATTATCATTGAGGAGCACGATGGCATATGATTGATCGGGGTTTATAAATGCCGAATAGTGAATCCCAGAATCTAGGGAGTGATGGCTACCAATGCGTATGGCATTTGGGTCTATTACCTTCGATAGGTGTGCCATGGTATAATAGTGACTATTTTTTTTTATAGAGGCATAGTCTGATGATTGAATATCTATCGCTCCCAGGCATATGTCGCATCCTCCGGGTCGGTCGGGTCCGTGTTTTTCGTCGAGCATATAATTCCACATTATTACAGCCTTGCAGAAATTATTTATGCTTCCAATACATACTTCTCTCATGTTCCAAAGGAGATCGTTGGCAAAGGTATATCCACTTCCCCATAGTCCTATAGACATTTCGGTAAATATGAGTCCTTTGTCGGGTCGCTGTTCATGCACTCTTAGCATTTCGCCAACGTTTCCCCCGTAGGCATGATAGGCAGCACCGCTTATATATTGGGCTGCTTCTTGGTCTTCATATATTCTTAGAGGGTATGCTATTTGATCTTTGCAATCGTCTTTGTGAGCATCGTAGTCGTAGTTGTGGTCGAAGGCCCATATTTCTGTATCTAGCGAGGCTTCTGTGAATTTGGGTCCGAGTGCGGTTTTTATAAATTCTTTTTGTTCTTGCCAGGTCATAAAAAGTGATGCAGAGTTTCCCCTGTTTAGTGGTTCGTTTTGTATGGTAATGGCATTGATGGGGAATCCTTCTTTGCTCATTTCTTGTATAAAATTTACAAAGTAGGTGGCATAGTCTTGGTAGTATTTGGGGTTTAGTTGTCCACTAGTCCATGAGTCGAAAGCTTGTAAGTCTTTTAGGTTGTCTACTTTCATCCATTTGGGGCATGTCCATGGCGATGCAATAATCTTTACATTTGGATTTATGGCTTTAATTTCCCTCAATATTGGAAATAAATCTCTTTTGTCTAGTTGGTGGATTTCGAAATTATCTATTGGAGGTATGTCGCAGCAGGTGTATTCGTCGAGAGAGAAGTCGGAACATCCAATTGATATGCGTATGTAGCTATATGCCATTCCCTGTCTTGGGTGGAATGTTTCTTTGAGTATGGCTGTTCTGTTTTGGCTGCTCATTTGCAGAAGGTTGTAGCATGAAGATCCTGTTATTGCTACACCAAAGCCATCCATTGTCTGGTGTTTTATTGTAGTATCTAGTATTATATTGGCATCTAGCGATGTCTCTTGGTCGAAATCAATCATTGCTACATCGAATATCTTCGACTCATCGGCAGTGGTGGTATAGGAACTAACTTGCTTGCCTTGCACTTCTTTTTTCTTGTCATTGTTGCAAGCGGCAATGCTTATTGTCGAGCAAAGCAGTAGTATTAGGGCTGTGATGTTGTTGTTGTGTATCATAAGTTGTAAGTTGTAAGTTGTAAGAGGTAAGTGATATATACTATCGATTGTTTTTAGTATCCCTTGTTTTGCAGCAAGCTAGGGTTCATATCCAATTGTTTTTGAGGGATTGGCAATAGTAGTCCATCATTATTAATGGCTGCCATATTGTTTCTTATTGGGTCTTTGCTAGGCAGGGCGTTGATAGTTTCTATAGCCTTGTCGTTTCTTATTAGGTCGAACCACCTTTGTCCTTCAAATGCCAATTCGAGTCGTCTTTCGTTGAGTACTGCATTTGCCATTTTGTCTTTGGATGATGTTGTATTGCTATCTAAATTTGGAAGTTGGGCACGATTTCTTATTCTATTGACCAAGATTGCAGCCTCGTGAAGGTTGCCTGTTTCTACTAGAGCTTCGGCCTTAAGGAGGATTATGTCGGCAAGTCGTAGTTTTATTATGCTGTTGTATCTTGATCTCATTTTATACATAAAGGGGTAGTTGTTGGCAGGATAAAATGTGCTCCATGGTGGCTTTGCGAATATTATGGACTCATTTTTTCTGGTGCTATCTCCTTCTTGGATGAATGCCTCAATTAGGTCTCGCGATGGTATTATCCATTTTTCCCAATCGTATAGGCTGTTGGGGTTGCACTGATCAATTCCAAGCATCCAGGTGATCCAGTTTCCACTTCCCTGAGGAAATGGTATTTCGAATATAGCTTCTTTGGTATGTCGGTTGTTAACATCAGTTTTGGCCTCATTTATAGAAAACAAATCGGCATATTGGGGCATCAAGTCGAATCCCTGCTGCTCTACTAGGGAGCAGTATTCTATTGTTTTTTGGTAGTTTCGCAATGGTTTTTCGGCATATACCTTTGCTAGCAGAGCATGTGCTACTGATTTGGATAGTTTAAATTTGCTTTCTGCGTTGTTGTTTGGCGCTGCATTTTCTTGTATTGCATCTGTTAGATCTTCAATTACTTGTGCATATACCTCGCTTATTGGTTTTCGTGCGGGGTATAGTAGGTGGTATATCTCTTCAATGTTATTTGCCGTTATGTTGGGCGTTTCGGAAGTAACGATAGGGACATCACCCCATAGTCTTACCATTTCAAATAGCATCCATGCCCTCCATATTTTTGCTTCGGCCTTCCATTGTTTTCTTTCTTGTATTGATAGATCATTGTCAGGCACCCTGTCTACGTGATTTATTATTCTGTTGGCATTGTTTATTTGTTTTAGAAATCCGTCCCAATCGCGTTCTATGTTTTTGTTTATTCCATCTTGAGTTTGGTTTTGCAGGGAGCTTAGTTCGCTGCTGTTGCCTCCATAAGCATTGTCGGCATGCACTTCGGTATATACCCAATAGTCGAGAGCCCAGATTTCTTGCGAGTTTGTAATTTCGTTGTATAGAGCCTCATATTGGGTTTGCATTTCGAGTTTTGTTTTATACTTTATGCTATCGTTCTCTCCAGCAGCAATTGTTTTTTCGCTGTATTCTGATATTGGATCGTGGTTGAGAGAGCACGAACTAATGGCAAGGCATACAATTGCTGCCAATGACATTGTTATTTGTTTGCTTTTCATTTGTTTATTTGTTTTTGTTATTATCTTAAAATTCTAAGTTAATGCCAACGATGAATGTTTTTACCTGAGGGTAAGTCCCCCAATCTATTCCTTGCACTGTGGCATTTCCACCCCATTGATTTACCTCTGGATCGAATCCCTTGTATTTGGTAAATGTTATGAGGTTTTCGGCAGTTATGTATGGCTGCAGTTTGCTGACCTTCCATTTTCTTAGCAAGTTGTGTTTGATATTGTAAGAAATGGTCATATTTTTTATGCGCAGGTAACTTCCGTCTTCTACAAATCGGGAAGATGCTTTCAGGTTGTCGGATCCGCTAGTGGCACGCGGCATATTTGTTATTTGACCAGGTGTTTTCCATCTGTCGAGCACGGCGGTAGTTTGGTTTTTGTAGTCATACATTCCTTCAGTTTCCATTCTAGAGGCGTTGTAAATATCGTTTCCGACTGATCCTTGAAGGAATATGTTGAGGTTGAAGTTTTTGTAGGAGAAGTTATTGGTTAGTCCAATGGTGAAGTCCGGGTTTGGGTTTCCGATGTATGTTTTGTCGGCAGTAGTTATTTTGCCATCCTGATTAATGTCTCTGTATAGGATGTTGCCGGTTGCCGGGTCTACCCCATCGCTAATATATCCCCAAAACATGCCTAGAGCTTTACCTTGAGTCATTCTCACCACGTTTTCGCTAGTGGCTTCAGAGGTAGTTGCGAAGTAATAAACCTTTTGCAGGCTTAATCTTTTGACCTCATTGCGGTTGATAGATATGTTGAAATCGGTAGTCCATAAAAAATCTCTCACCATATTTTGCGAAGCTACACCAAATTCTACACCCTTATTTATCATTTCTCCCTCGTTGCGTATAATATTGTTGACCGATGATGTGGATGGCAGGGGCACATCCATCAATAGGTTTTTTGTATATTTGTAATACGCATCGACGGAGAATGATAGTCTATTGTTGAGTATGGTTAGGTCTATTCCTATATTAGATTGTGATGTTGTTTCCCAGGTAAGATCTTGATTTTTCATGTTGGCAGGACTTAGTGTTATCATTGCGTTTGATTTTCCTTCTTCCCACCAGTTTTGACGTGATATTTCGTAGCGTTGCAAATAAGCATAATCTCCTATTCCTGATTGATTGCCAGTTTGTCCCCATCCACCTCTTAATTTTAAGTCGTCTATCCACAAGTAGTTTGCCATAAATGGCTCCGATGATATGCGCCACGCACCAGATAAAGATGGGAAGTATCCCCAGCGGCTGTTGGGTGCAAGTTTGGATGATCCGTCGGCACGAAAGTTGGCCGACAGCAGATATTTGCTATCAAAATTGTAGGATGCACGGCTCAAATACGACATTATGGACCATTGTGCTTGAGAGCTACCATTTGCTTGTGATACCTTGTTGCCAGCATTTAGGGTTTTGATGTCTGAATTTAGGAAGTGCGACACGCTTTGGTATGAGTTTGACCATACAGAAGTTGTTCCAGATGAACCTGCCATAAGTTCTATATTATGTTTGTTTGTGCTTTTATTGAAGGTCATTATGTTGTCGAATACCATTACTGTGGCAAGTGATCTGTTGTCGGCAGCATTTCCATATTCTGATCTGCCATATGCAGTTTTTATGGGGTCTAAAAATGATGTTTGGAGTGAGTATGCTCTATCCAATGCTATGCTAGATTTGAATTTTAGTGGAGGACTGAAAGTTATTTCAGCGTTTGCGCTACCCACCAATCGGTTGTTGTTGCTTTTGTTGTCTTGAGTTCTGGACATATTTTCTACGGGATGTGTTATGTTGGCACCATAGAAATTGTTGTAATACCACTCTGGTTTGTCTTGGTTCCATATTGTGGCATATGTTGGTGTGTTTATTACCGACAATACTACACCAGCTCTGTTTGCTCCTTGTCCTGTCACTATGCCGTTGCTCGAATAGTCTGAATATGCTATGTTGGTACTCATTTTTAGCCATGGTCTTATTTGGTTTTCGAGGTTTGCCCTCATATTGTATCTTTGGTAGTATGCAACTTTTATTATACCCTGGTCGTGGGTGTATCCTCCAGAGATGTAGTATTTCATTTTTTCGTTGCCATCGGAGAGCGATAGTTGATAATTTTGGTTGAGTCCTGTGCGGTATGTTTCATCAAACCAATTTGTTTGGTCTGTGAGTCCCTCAGGAAGATTTACTGATCCTATTTCGTTCATGAGTTCTCTGTATTGTGATACATTTAGGGCTTGCATTTGTTTGCTCACATTTGAAATTCCTAGATAAGAAGAGAAATTAATTTTGGCTTCTCCTTTGGTTCCTGCTTTTGTAGTAATCAAGACCACTCCATTGGAAGCTCTAGATCCATAAATTGCCGCCGAGGAGGCATCCTTTAATATTTGCATAGATTCAATATCGTTGGGCGATAGGAAGTTGATCTCACTCATAGGCACTCCATCCACTACGTATAGAGGGTCGTTGCTGGCATTGATAGACGAAGATCCCCTAATCCTAACAACTAGCCCGGCACCTGGTTCTCCACTGGGTTTTACTACCGTCACACCTGCAGCCTTTCCCTGTATAGCCTGTGCTGCCGAAGTGATTGGTCGTTCTGCTAGATCCTTTGTAGACACTATAGATACAGAGGTAGTTACATCTTTTTTGCGTACGCTACCATATCCAATCACTACTACCTCGTCAAAGGTCTGCACATCTTGCTTCAAGGTAACCTTTAGGGCTTTTTCTGTAGATGCCTTTATTTGGGTAGTAGTGTATCCTACATACGATATTGATAGTATATCGCTAGCCGATCCATCAATATTGAAGTTGCCATCAATATCGGTAACAGTTCCCCTCGACGTTCCTTTAACCACTATGCTAGCACCGATGACTGGTTCTCCATCTTGGTCATAAATGACACCTCTTATTTTAATAGGGCTCACCACAGTTGGATTTTGTGGGCCTGTATTGTCATTGTTGGTCTTACTTACCGAATAGGTATTGTCTACTCTTTGAAAGCTAAGGTTTGTTTGCCTACTAATCTCATTTATTATTTTGTCGATAGTGGCCTTGTTTTGGTTGAGGTTAATAGTTTGTTTTTCGCCCACCAATGATTCGCTGTATATGAACTTGAATCCAGAAAGCAGGGTTAATTCATTGAGCACTTTCTCAATGCTTTGATTTGTTGTTTTGATAGAGATGTTCTCTGTCTTTAGTTCTTGAGCCTTGCTTTCTTGCACAAATGGTGAGGCAAGGAAGATTAAAAAAATGGCTATGCTCTGTAAAGCTCTTCTTCTTGAATTTGGTAGTTTCATAAATGCTTTGTTTGATGTAAATAATTGAATATGTGACTAATAAATAAACTGGTTTGTTTCTATCTGTAAAGGATTACTGTCGATCCTTCTTTCTTATGCTTTATAGAGGTGGAGTGTTCTATAGATTTCAATACCGACTCTAGGCTTTTGTTGTCGTGTTCGCCATATACTATTTCTTTTGCCAGGTTGTTGTCTTGAAATTTTATTTGACAATTATATATTCTCTGTAGCTGTTTGGCAACAGCAGCGATAGAGGTTCCATCAAAATATAGGGCACCATCTATCCATGCGATTGATTTGTTGGACTGTCGACTACTCTTTGTAATATTGCCATTTGTTTTGTCTAATATTAGTTGCTCGTTTTTGGCAAGTTTGAACATCGCATGCGGCATATTTACCCTCACCCTTCCTTGTAGTACGCTCACTGCCACCTGTGGATCTTCGGCATATGCCTTTATGTTGAAAGAAGTTCCCAATACCTCAATGTCCAGAGCCTTGGTACGTACAAAAAAGGGTTTATCTTTATTTTTAGCTACTTCGATAAAAGCCTCTCCATCGAGCTCTATTACTCTTTCTTTATTTAGGAATTGGGAAGGGTATCTTATTGTAGAGCCCGCATTTAAGTGCACCGCAGTGCCGTCTTGTAATACAATTTTTTGGGTTTGTCCATTTTCTATCGCAAGCGATATTATCGTTATATCTTTTGTTGAAAACCAATCCTTAATACCATAGGTTCCCAATGCTAGACTAAGGAGTATTAGTCCTATGGCTGCGTATTTTAATAGTCTGGGTGGCATTTGTATGACTTTGTTTTTTTGCTCTATGCGCTTAAGCAATAGCCTAGCTTCTAGTCTGTATGCTTCTAGTTGAGTTGTATTTGGAGCTTCTAAATTCTTGGAGTCAGTTATAGTAGCCTCCACATATTGGTCAATATCTTGATGCTGTTTCCTTCTTTTGAATAATGTAATAAGCTTATCCACATCTTGCTTTGTGTATCTGTTGCTTATATATCTCTCTAATAGCTGCTCCGTATCTGTTTTTTGCTTGCTCATATCTATTTATTTGCTGTCTATACCTTATATTACAATTGAATAGTGGGTATCTACCATAGGGGGCAGTTATTTTTAACTATTTTTAACTATACTGCTATGATAGTATGCCTTAATTGAGACAATAGTTTCATGAAAAAAGAAGTATGTTTACGTATTGAAAATTATTTTGTATATTTGTATTTTCAAATAGAAAGAAGTCCTATATTAATAGGGGGCTATAACAAGAAAGCTTATAATTTCGAGCTAAAGAACATCATTAATAAACTATCATTTTGCAATGGACAATTATATAGTATCAGCGCGCAAATACAGGCCCGACACTTTTAAGTCTGTGATTGGTCAAAAATCTTTGACAACAACCTTAAAAAATGCGGTGAAAAACAATAAGTTGGCACATGCCTATCTTTTTTGTGGCCCCCGAGGAGTAGGAAAAACAACCTGCGCCCGTATTTTTGCCAAAACTATCAACTGTCTGAGTCCCCTGCCTGATGGGGATGCCTGCAATGTTTGTGAATGCTGTACTTCCTTCAACGAAAATCGCTCTTACAATATCCACGAATTGGATGCTGCATCCAATAATTCGGTCGACGATATTCGTTTGCTGATAGAGCATGTGCGCATAGCTCCTAGTATAGGAAAATATAATGTATATATTATTGATGAGGTGCATATGCTGTCGTCTTCGGCTTTCAATGCCTTTCTAAAAACCTTGGAAGAGCCCCCGCATTATGTTGTTTTTATTCTGGCAACCACCGAGAAGCATAAGTTGCTACCTACCATACTTTCTCGTTGTCAGATCTATGATTTTAACCGCATAAGCATCAACGATATTGTGGGTTATTTAACTTATGTAACAGATCAAGAGGGAGTTGTGGCGGAAGTAGAGGCTCTCAACATAATAGCCCAAAAATCGGATGGGGGTATGCGTGATGCACTATCTATATTGGATCAAGTAATAAGTTTTACTGAAGGGCATATCACCTACAAATCGGTTATTGACAATTTGAATGTATTGGATTATGAGTACTATTTCAGATTAACAGATTTGTTTATGGAGAGAAATATTCCTCAATGTATGCTTGTGCTCGATGAGATTCTTATTAAGGGCTTTGATGGGCAGCATATTCTGAGTGGCTTAGCTGCTTTTTTTAGGGATTTATTGGTTTGCAAAGATCCACAAACCTTGGTTTTATTTGAGGTAGGGGTGTCTGTACAAGAAAAATACAAGAATTGTGCTTCTAAATGCAGCAATGATTTTTTGTACAGGGCCATAGAAATGACCAATGAAAGTGACTATAATTATCGGGCAAGTAGAAACAAGAGGCTGCTGACAGAGTTGCTCCTTATCCGTATTTGTCAGCTCAACAAGGATGGTCAAGAAATTGACGATAATAAAAAAAAAAATCTAATTGAGCCCATATTTACTGCTGCTCCAGAATCAAAAGAACAAGCAGGCAATATTGTAAAGGAAATAACCACTAGAGTACAAGAGGATGCAAATCCATTGGCAGCAAGCTCTTTAGGGGATAAAAAAGCACCTAGCCCCTTAGCAAAAGTTGTTTCAGGAGCTTCTCTGCGTATATCTATGCGCGCGGAGGTGGAAAGGCCTAAAGATAATCTCGAAAACAAAGAAGTTGCCCAAATGCATCAAGCTACCAACAATTCTTTTACAGAGGAAGAATTGCTGCGCTCTTGGCATGCTTATGCCAATTCCTTGATAGAAAAGATACATTTGAAGAATACAATGCTCAATATTTCGCCTAGCTTGGGGGAGGACTATAAAATAGAAGTAGCCGTTTACAATCCAGAACAATCTCAGAAATTACAAGAGGAAGCTACTTCATTGATGCAGTTTTTACGTAAGGAACTACAGAATACCAGCATTCACTTGGAAGTTGTCCTTAGTGATGAGAATAAGAAAAAGCTAGCTTATACCGATTCAGAGAAATATCAGTTGATGAGTTCTCTGAATCCGTCTTTGGAAAAGCTAGTTGCAGAGTTTGACCTCAAATTAGACTAGCCAAAATTCTCTCTTTCTCTAAGACTCCTACTTTTTTCAGGCTCTTTTCTATTTGTTCTAGGGCATAGTCTACCTGTTCAAAGGTGTGAGTAGCCATCAAAGAGAAGCGAATAAGAGTGTCGTTGGCTGCCACTGCTGGCGAAACCACAGGATTTACAAATATTCCTTTTTCAAAAAGTTCTTTGGTAACTAAGAATGTTTTTTCGTTGTCTCTAATATATAGAGGGATGATGGGGGTAGAGGTGTGTCCTATTTCACAGCCCATGTTTCTAAATCCTTCTAAGGCATAATTTGTTATGCGCCAAAGGTATTCAATTCTTTCAGGCTCGCTTATCATAATATCAAAGGCAGCACTAGCTGCTGCAGTTGCTGCAGGAGTGTTGCTAGCACTGAATATATAGGCTCTAGAATTATGCCTTAGGTAGTTGATAATATCCTCGTCGGCAGCAATGAATCCACCAATGGATGCCAAGGACTTGCTAAAAGTTCCCATAATAAGATCTACATCTGGCAATACTCCAAAATGATCGCAAACACCTCTTCCAAGTCTCCCCAATACTCCCAATCCATGGGCTTCGTCGACCATTACGTTGGCTGCATATTTTTTAGACAGTCTGATTATTTCGGGAAGGTTGGCAATGTCGCCTTCCATACTAAATACTCCATCTACAACAATAAGCTTTACCTTGTCGGGATCGCATTTTTGCAATTGCATCTCCAAAGACGCCATGTCGTTGTGCTTGAATTTCAGCTTTTGAGAGTATGAAAGTCTGTGCCCATCAATAATCGAGGCGTGGTCGGATTCATCCCATAGAATATAATCTTCCCTCCCCGTTAAGCATGACACAACACCTAAGTTCACTTGAAAGCCCGTGGCATAAACCATAGCATCATCTTTTCCTAGAAAATTGGCGAGTTTGCGCTCTAGTTCAAGGTGTATGTCTAAAGTACCGTTGAGAAAACGACTTCCAGCCATCCCTGTCCCATATTTTTTAATAGCTTCTATGGAGGCTTCTTTTACTTTGGGATGGTTGGTCAATCCCAAATAGGCATTGGATCCAAACATGAGTACTTTTCTCCCATTGATGACCACTTCGGTGTCTTGGTCACTTTCAATTACTCTGAAATATGGGTAAAGCCCTGCGGCTTTAGCCTTTTGTGGAGCATCATATCTGCTCAGTTTATCTACAAGAAGATTCATAAATCCTTTTGAGGCTTAAGTTAATATCAATTTTTTAATATTACCACTTCATCTATCGAGCCATCCTTAGAGGCTCTCTGAAAAAAGCAGGCTGCAAAGATAGTAAAGTTTTTAATGTAAGGATTAAAAAAGTTTGATTTTTTCAGTTCTTTGGTCAATCTTTGGTCAATCTTTGTAATATTTAGCTAAAGTTACGTACTTGAATATCCATACTTTCGTTTGCATAGCTTGTTTGTTTGCAGAGATACCATCATGAAAAGAAATAAAAATAACTTTTTGGAGTGGACTCAACGCTTAAGAATAAGTTGAGGAATCATTTTTTTTTTCATATCTTTGTAAGAAAAAACGATGGAAGCCAAGCTAAAGCGAATCGCAACAGATATATACTCTTTTGAGGATTTGATTAACAGAAGCTCTTTATATGTAGACAAGACCGATTTTATACACGAGATGTTGACTGGCTACACAGACTACTTCTTCCTCTCTCGCCCCCGCCGCTTTGGAAAATCGCTCACTATATCTACACTAAAAGCCGTCTTTGAAGGAAAAAAAGAGCTCTTCAAAGGACTCAAAATAGAAGCACTAGACTACGACTGGAAGATACATCCTGTTATACACATAGATATGGGAGGTATTGATAGCACAAAACCTGAGATATTAAACGAAGCGCTCGTAGATATGCTCCATGAGCTTGCACAAGATTTGAATATAAGCATAGGTACAAGTTCCCGATCGCCAATATTATTCAAAGAACTAGTGCGCAAGGCTGCCAAGCTTGGCAAGGTAGTGCTACTCATTGACGAATACGACAAGCCCCTGACCGACAATTTTGGAATGCCTCACTTAGAGGATGTGCGCATCTTGATGGAGAACTTCTATGCCGTGGTCAAGGCATCCGACCCCTACCTGCGCTTTGTGCTGATGACGGGAGTAGCCAAATTCTCCAAGGTAAGCATATTCTCCAAGCTCAACAACCTCTACGACATCACAATGGACTCGCAGTATGCCTGCATGCTAGGCTATACACAGAAAGAGCTGGAAGAAAACTTTATGCCCTATCTCGACAAGATAGTAGCAGAGCAAGGGCTAGTCAAGGAGGAGTTTATGGCATCCATTAAATCGTTTTATAATGGCTATAGGTTTCACCCTTCACAAACAACGGTATACAATCCTGTGTCATTTGGAATGTTTTTGAAAAACAATGGAGAATTCAAAAACTATTGGTTTGCCACCGGCACCCCCAGTCTATTGATGAAACTCGCCAAGGAGCAACAGCTAGATTTGACAGATATACTAAGTCGCAGGGTAGAGAGCATCTATTTTGATGCCTTCGATGTCACCAAACTTCAGCTAATGCCTCTGCTCATACAAACGGGCTACCTCACCATTGATAATGCAGAGATAATAGATGGCCGCATGCAGTATCAATTTGATTTTCCTAACGTAGAAGTTGAAGAAGCATTTTTGACACATGTACTCACAGCGTATTCGACAAAAACATTTCTGAAAGCAAGCACGAGATATGTACACTAAATTAATCAAACATATACTATTCCCATTCTTTTGCCTAGCTTTTTCCTTGGGCATGAAAGCGCAATTTGTTAATTATGGGACCGACGCCTCCTATCTCAAGTGGAGAGTAGCGAAAACAAAGCACTACAAGTTGATATACCCACAAGCAAACGACTCTATGGCATATCGCTACGCCCAGCTTTTGGAGGCTTCATATCCGCATCTCGAAAAAACAATAGGCTCTTCTAAGACCAAGTCTTTTCCTGTCATACTTCATCCCGAAAATATGCTGTCCAACGGACTTGTTGCCTGGGCTCCTCGCCGCATGGAGCTCATAACGAACCCTTCCCCAGGGCTTTATGCTCAGGCTTGGGATAGGCAGTTGGTGCTTCACGAATCGCGGCATGTGCTGCAAACAAACAAGCTGCTGCAGGGAGTTTTTAAGCCCCTAAATTTCTTGCTTGGCGAACAAACAATGGGGATTGCTGCTTTTGCCATGCCCAAATGGTTCTTTGAGGGCGATGCCGTATGTGCAGAAACTGCCATGTCGAGCAGCGGAAGGGGTCGCCTTCCCGAGTTTAGTATGGCGTATCGCACACAAATGATTTCTGGCAAGTTTTATACCTTCGACAAATGGGCTTTTGGGTCGTACAATGATTATACGGGCGATTATTATTCTCTAGGCTATCAGCTCACAGCATTTGCCAGGCTCGAGTATGGAGCAGATATTTGGAATAAGGTATCTTCGCGTTATACTCGTAAAATTTATTCGCTGCCTCCATTTTCAAATGCCTTAAAACATTACACAGGCCTAAATACCAGTGGTCTTTTTGACCAAACTTTTTCTTTTCTTAAGCAAGAATGGCAGCGGCAAGATAGCATTTATATGCAATCAGAATTTGCTCAAGCAACAAGACTCATATCTCCTGCGAGTAAGGAATATACATCTTATTTGCATTCGCAGGTATTGAGCGATTCTAGCCTAATTGCTGTAAGGTCTAGTCTCTCCGATTTGAAGTCGCTGGTGATAATAAAAGATGGAAAAGAACAGCGATTGACCTATTTGGGAAATATAAATAGTAGGATTATCTCGAATAATGGTAGGATCTATTGGTCGGAGTATGTGCCGGGAATGCGTTGGACACATAAAAATTATTCGGAGGTTAAATATTATAATCTGCAAACCAAGAAGATAGTAAGCCTCACTAATGGGCAGCGCTATCTTGCACCTGCCATTGATAAGGAGGGGCGCATATTGGCTGTTTCAGAATTTTCAAGTAAGGGCGGCGTGCAAATCGTAATAATAGACATCGAGAGTGGGGATATTCTAAATCGCTATGATGTTCCTAAGAATGCCTTTGTTAAGGATATGACATTTGCCGACGATAGCAATCTAATTATTGTTGCCGTTGGCGATGAGGGAATAAGCCTGTTTCGTCTAAACACCCAATGGGGCAGCTGGAGAGAGCTGCTAAAACCAAGTTCGGCGAATATTACTTCGCCAAGCTGGGGAAATGGGGGGCTTTATTTTGAGTCGGGACTTGATGGCACCAACAATATTTATAGCCTGGATACCCTTAGTTTGCAAGCCTGCAAGCTTACAAATGCACGCTTCGGGGCTTTTTCCCCTTCCATATCAGCCAATAAAAAAGAAATGGTTTTTTCCGACTATCAAGCCAATGGCTGTAGGCTAGTGTCAATGCCTTTGGATAGTATAAGGGAAGAGTCTGTAGATTTTAGTGATCCTTATCGCTTCCCTTTGGCGGAAAGTATAGCCCAACAAGAAGACTTCAATTTGGATACAGTAAATTTGCAGACCATTGATTTTCATTCAAAGCCCTATCGCAAGGCTCTTAATTTGTTTAATGTGCATAGCTGGGCTCCTTTTTATTACGATGCCAGTGATGCCGTAAATGCTAAGGCCGACGATCTTCAAACAATAGTAAAGCCAGGCTTAATGCTGCTGTCTCAAAATGCCTTGAACACAGCAATTACCCAAGCAGCATGGTATTACGACAATGGATACAATCATGGCAAACTAGCATTTACCTATATGGGATTTTATCCAATTGTCAATTTTAGCCTTGATTATGGGGGAAAGGCATTTGATATTGCTTGGAAACAAAATAGCACAGGTCAAGACATCCCTTTTTATAGGGAGAGTGATAGAAATCTGCTTGAAGCCGAGGTCAATATTTATGTGCCATTCAACTTCACTAAAAATCATTATATCCGAGGCTTTCAACCTTCGTTGAGCTACAATTATACCAACAATAAATACCAAGAATACCAGAGTAGAGAGTTTAGAGATTTTCAGTACCTATTGTCCGACTTGCGATATTACCACTACCGAAAACTTGCGCCGCAAGATATTTTGCCTCGCTGGGGCTACCAAGTACGCCTGCAGCACTTAACAACGCCATTCAACACCGAAAATTATGGAAATTTGTATGCTGCTAGATTCACTTCCTATCTTCCGGGTTTGCTGCGCAATAATGGATTGATGCTTCGCATGGCTTATCAATACCAGCAAATGGATGGAAAGGCATTATATGTGCCCATACGTATCATAGACCAGCCACGAGGACATAATTACATCTATCAGAGTAGGGAGCAATTGGCATTCAAGGCAGACTACTCTTTTGGTGTCTTCTCTCCCGATTTTAGCTTGGGCACACTCGCGTATGTAAAGCGCATGCGCAGCAATATTTTTTATGATATATCTATAAATAAATCTTTTAAAGAAAGTAAATGGACAGGGCAAAGTTCCTATGGTGCCGACCTTATTTTTGATTGCAATCTTCTGCGCTTTAGTTACCCCCTATCTTTGGGCTTGCGCATTATCAAGCCCATTGAATATGGAGATATACAGGCGCAAACGATATTTTCGGTTTCTTTCTGAAAGGCCAGTATCGCTTGAATTAGAATCTTTAGAATACACCCAATCACATAAATAATCCTTTAGAAACTCAATTATCGCTAAATTAAATGTATTTATTTGTTTTATTCATTTTTTTTTAAATAACTTTGTACAAGGATATTTATAAATAATTGCGAATAATTATAAAGCCTCTTTTATTTTTACATTTGTTGATTACTTGTTTTGTTTTTGCATCTTGCAAAAGCGATTCACAAAAGCAGGTAGAAGCAATAGTAAAAGAATGGGACGATATAAGTATTATTTTTCCAG
>BHEP01000043.1 GCA_003851245.1 Bacteroidales bacterium
GAATAGACATACTGCAAAACAGAATAGCAAGAACAATGTAAATTTTTTTCATGATAAATAAATTTGGTATATAATATAAAAAGTTAATGTAAATCGACGCTAGTTAATATTGATTAATTCTCTTTACTTACATTTTTGTATATAGTAATTAGAAAGTGAACAGCATAATAATTGAAAGGTGAACAGTTTTAGTTTACAAAACTAGTTCATTTTATTTGATTATCTTTTGTTTTTTATGATTATTTTCCATCCATTCTTTTATTTCCTTTAAAGAACTCTATGAAGACGGTAAGAGGTGTTTAGAACTACGTAATGATTCCGAATTTTAAAAGCGGCCGTTTCGTTTTAGTTTAAATAGTTATGCTCAAAAGGATATGGATTTTTGTATGTTTTTGTTTAAGTTTATGGCAAAAGAAGGCTGTTCCTTTTATTGCAAAAATATGAAGCAATCCAAATTCCAGGACATGTTGTTGATGATTCTTATTATGATGACACACACGATCTGTCACAAGCGATTTCAATAGAAAAGATATTATTTCCATTTAAATTGATTGAATAGAAAGAATAAAAGAGGCCTACGACAAGTATGTTGCAGATTGCCTTAAGCTGAAGATAGGCCCCAATTATACACCTTTCAAAGTCTCTAAAAACCCTTGATAGATCCCCGCTCCTACTTAAGAGTCAATTCGATAATCGAACTAACCTGATCCATATTTCCATTGAGATCAAAAACGGTTTCCTTGGTTTTCTTGTCTTGCTTCCACGATAGTTTGCCATCTACATTGAGCCATTTTGCTGTTTTTACGGCAGCAGGGAGGGTAATTTGCAATTGCTCGCCCTCTTTTTTGAGTATATGAATGTAGTATGTATTATCCTTTTTTGTGATCGCCCCCCAAGTTTGAGGTTGTAAAAAACCGCCTCTTGTGCCATACACAGTATGCCCGTATTTTTGAGTCCATAGGCCTATTTCCGACAAGCGGCTAGCAAACTCATCTTGAATCTTTCCGTTGGGCATAGGGCCCACATTAAGGAGTAGATTGGCACCATATCCAGCAGCGCGCACGAGGAGGTGAATCATTTCGGACGACGATTTGTATCTGTCGTCTTTGAGGTTGAATCCCCAACTTCCATTCATTGTTTCGCAGGTTTCCAGAGGTAGCTTCGACACGGCCTGACCACTATATCCCGAGCTATTTTCTCCAGGAAGATCACGTTCAAACATTTGAAAATCTTCGCCAGCAAAGGGCGGCAAATGGTGGTTGTTGCCAATCAAGCATTGCGGCTGTAGTCGGTGAATAAGGGAATATATATCGTCATAATGCCAATCTACATTTGCAGTTTTGTCTGTCCTATTTTTATCGGCAGTCTGATCCCAGTGTCCATCAAACCAAATGCCAGCTATCGGACCATATTGAGTTAGAATTTCTGTCAGCTGTGATTTCATAAAATTAATATACGAGTTCCAATCGCTTTTGCCCTCCCTTCCTGCATCTTGTCCAGTTCGGCCAGTTTCCCACTGATAGTCGGGGCGCATCCAGTCGAGGGTCGAATAATAGCAAAAAAGCTTTATATCTTGCTTTTTGCATTCTTCAGCCAATAGCTTAAGTACATCTTTGCCATATCGGGTGTTGGTAATTTTCCAATCCGATTGTTGGGTGTTCCAATTACTAAAACTATCGTGGTGGCGCGTGGTGAAGGTTATGTATTTCATTCCTGCATTTTTAGCCATCGACACCCAGGTGGCAGCATCAAAATCTACGGGGTCAAAGAAATTTATAAGGCGCACATAGTCTTTGGCTTTTATTTTTTTGCTGTTCATAACCCATTCGCCATCGCAAAGAGTGCTGGATACTCCCCAGTGAATAAACATTCCAAAACCAGCGTCTTCAAACCACTCTCGAGCCTCTAAATTTTCTTTTGTTGGCACATAGCCCTCTTGGGCTTGAATAGACATACTGCAAAACAGAATAGCAAGAACAATGTAAATTTTTTTCATGACAAATAAATTTGTTATATAATATAAATAGTTAATGTAAATCGACGCTAGTTAATATTGATTAATTCTCCTCACTCACATTTTTAGAGCAAGTAAATATTATCCAAATATACAACAATATTTAAATGTGAACAATTAATTGTGATTTTATTTACACTGATTTTCAAAAAAAATGGCATGTTAGCAAAAAAACAAATAGGCAATGCTTAATTATTTAAGCGTTTTTTTTTGTTTATTAAAGTTTTGAGCTTACTTTTGCAGTGGTAAAAAAGTCTTAGTAAGAGATTTTTAGCAAATTTAAAGCCCTTGTGGCATTGATCAAACGGAATACAGATACATGAAATTAATTGCAGATAGTAGCTCTACAAAAACTGAATGGTGTTTGGTAGAGGGAATTTACGTTATAGAGCATGCTTTGACAGAGGGTATGAACCCTTTTTTTCAGAAAAGGAGAGAAATCAGTAGATGCATACGCTTACAATTGCCAGAGATTTTTTTTAAGAAAAAAATAGATCAGATATACTACTATGGAGCAGGCTGTTCGTCGGAAGAAAAAAGAAGTGTGCTGCGAGGTTCGCTGCTATCACAATTTCGGTCGCCAACAGAGGTAGAGAGCGACTTGCTGGGAGCTGCTCGCGCCTTATTTCTTGAAGAGCCAGGCATCGCCTGTATTTTGGGAACGGGCTCAAATTCATGCTTTTATGATGGATCTCACATTGTAAAAAACGTGAAGTCCTTAGGATATGTTTTGGGGGATGAGGGCAGTGGTTCGGCACTTGGCAGAATGTTTTTAAGCGATTATTTGAGAAATCTAGCACCTTCGGACATTGCTCAAGGCTTTTCTGATCAATACGGAATTGGTCATGACGAGATACTAAATTCTATTTATAGCAATCCATTTCCAAATAGATTTATGGCAGCATGCTCCTCCTTTTTGATCGATTTTATTGATACAGACTATGTTCAAACGATACTTACAAGAAATTTCAAAGGCTACTTTACCCGCAATATACTACAATACGACCATAAAAATTATCCCATTCGTTTTGTTGGCTCCATGGCATTTAAGTATGCCGATGTTTTGCGCAAAGTGGCCCAAGGCTTCGACATCGAAATAGATAGGATTGAGGCAACGTCAATTGCTGGTCTTGTAGAATATCATACCAAGCACTGCCGCTTAGAAACCCTATCAAAGTAAAGAGTTTGAGCAGCTCATTAGCTTAGCTCATTCGGTTCTTATAATCAAGATAGTCAAAAGTTCTCAGCAATTGCAATTGCCCATTCCCTAGGAGCATATATAAGTGAGGATGATATATGCCGTTAAACATATTTGTTTTTACTATGGTATAATGTATCATATCTTCAAAAATAATTGTGTCGCCTACTTGCAAGGCTGAATCAAAGGACCAATCGCCCATATAATCGCCACTCAAGCAAGAGCAACCTCCCATACGATAAGTAGGCTTTCCTTCTACAGCCTCCTGATATGCCCCTCTGATCACTGGTTTGTAAGGCATTTCTAAGCAATCGGGCATGTGGCAGGTAAATGAGATGTCTAAAATTGCGGTTTTGATACCCTTATTTTCGACAATATCTACAACTCTTGATCGTAAAAAACCTGTATGCCAAAGAAATGCCGAACCTGGCTCCATAATAATCTCTAAATTGGGGTATCGATTTTTGAAATCGCCTAAGAGTCTGATAAGATGTTCCACATCATATTCTTTGCTGGTCATCAAGTGGCCTCCACCCATATTTAGCCATTTCAATTGTTTTAACAAATCGCCAAACTTTTCTTCCACATGCAATAGTGTGGTCTCTAAATCAAAGGATGTAGACTCACAAAGTGTATGAAAATGCAGTCCCTCAACACCCTTTGGCAGAATATCTCCCAACTGATCTTTGGTAATTCCCAAGCGCGAGCCCGGAGCACAGGGATTGTATAGATCTGTCTCTACATCAGAATATTCTGGATTGATGCGCAGCCCACAAGAAATTTTTTTATCGCCCAGTTCCACCATAGGATAAAACTTCTCAAACTGAGTAAGCGAATTGAAGGTAATATGGCTGCTGTATTTCATTATAATAGGGAAATCTGTATCGGTATAGGCAGGAGAAAAGCTGTGAGCCAGACTTCCCATCTCTTCAAAAGCCAATTGGGCCTCAAAAATGGAGCTCGCAGTGGAATAGGGTATGTATTCCCTAATTATAGGAAATGCTTTCCATGCGGCAAATGCCTTGAAAGCCAGTATGATATTTACTCCAGCCCTATCCTTTACAGATTTTATAAGGGCTAGATTGCGACGCAATAGTGTCTCCTCCAAAACATAAGAGGGAGAAGGTATTTTATTGTAATCCATTATTGTACTCCATTATTGTAAGTCATTATTATTATTATGCTATAATTGCTGCGCTATAATTGTTAGCTATAATTTTACGCTATAATTGTTATGCTATAATTTTATGCTATAATTGTTACGCTATAATTGTTACGCTATAATTGTTACGCTATAATTTCAAATTTAGCAAACTTAAGTAGCAGTTGTTTTTTTCCAAAACTTTCAAATTCTACCGATGCCTTGGCATTTTCGCTGTCGCCCTCAATGCCAATAATCTTGCCCAAACCAAAGCGCTCGTGCCTGATGGTATTACCAACACTCAAGCCATTCAAGCTTTGGTGGCTCACTACGGACTTACTTACGGCACTGGAGAGTTTTGTAAAAGATGTAGTATTTATTTCCTGAACAGGAGAAGGCTCTTTGTAGGTGCGAATACTGACCTTCATATCGCTTGGCAATTTTAGGAAGCTATGGTCTATATCATTAATAAAACGACTGGGAGCCTGCATTTTTGATTGTCCATTATGAAAGCGCGATTTGGCGTACGACAAGGTGCAGGTTTCCTCGGCCCTTGTGAGAGCTACATAAAAAAGGCGACGCTCTTCTTCAATTTCTTTTTCTGTATTGCGACTCATGGCCGAAGGAAAAAGCTCCTCTTCCAAACCAACAACAAACACATGCTTGAACTCCAAGCCCTTGGCTGCATGCACTGTCATCATCGTCAATTTTTCAGATTGATCCCCCTTGTCCTTGTCCTGATCTGTCAACAGGGAAATTTCAGCCAGAAAATCAGCGATAAAAATCTCTTCAACACCTTCTTCTTGGCGGCTTTGAACAAAATCGTACAAGCTATTTACCAGCTCTTCTATATTCTGAATCCTACTCATTCCCTCGGGGCTCTTGTCCTGATAAAGTTCGGCAACAAGGCCAATTTCTTTAATCACCAAGCTCCCCATTTCATGCGCATTGAGCTCCTTGCTCGATTGCATAAAGGCTAGCATCGTTTGCCGAAAGTTTTCTATCTTTTTCGCCGTTCCTGCATTTATTGGCAAGTTGTAGGTCGTGGGCTCCGACAAAACATCCCACAAAGAAACTTCATTATCAGTGGCAGAATGCAGTATCTTGGAAAGTGTAGTTGCCCCGATGCCCCTTGTAGGATAGTTAATGATGCGCTTAAAAGCCTCTTCGTCACTAGGATTGGCCATAAGTCGGAAATATGCTATAACATCTCTTACCTCTCTGCGCTGATAAAATGACAAGCCTCCATAAATTTTATACGGTATATTTTTTTTTCGCAAGGATTCCTCAAATATCCTACTTTGCGCATTGGTGCGGTAAAGGATGGCAAAATCACTAAAATTTTCCTGCCCCTGCTTTCGCAAATCGGCGATAGCTCCCGCCACCGCATAGCCTTCTTCATAATCGGAATAGGCACACAAAACACGAATCTTATCGCCCTCATGTTTTTTTGAATAAACGGCTTTCTTAATCTGCGAATTATTCTTATAAATCAATGAGTTGGCAGCATTGACAATGGTCTGGGTAGAACGATAGTTCTGTTCCAATTTAAATAGCTTGCTTTCGGGATAAGTTTTTTTGAAATTCAGTATATTATCAATATCTGCTCCCCTAAAAGAATAAATACTCTGGGCATCATCGCCCACCACACAAACCCTGTGATGGTCGGCCGCCAACTGCCCAACTATCTCGTGCTGAACGGTATTGGTATCCTGATACTCATCGACCAAAATGTAAGAAAATTGATGCCTATAACGTCCTATAACTTCTGGAAACTGCTCAAATAAAAGCTGTGTATACAGCAGTAGATCATCAAAATCCATGGCTCCTGCACGCCTACACCTCCCACAATAGGCTGAATATATGTCTCTTATGGCAATGCGCTTGCTGCGCATATCCTCTTCTATTAGCTCCTTGTCGCAGGCATATGCTTGGGCGGTAATCAAGGCATTTTTAGCCCTCGAAATTCGACTTAAAACTGCGCCTGGCTTATAGAGCTTATCATCCAATGCCATTTCTTTGATAATGGTCTTAATCAAATTCTTGGAATCGGCACTGTCATAGATAGTAAAATCGGACTTAAAACCTATTTTATCGGACTCTCGCCTCAGTATTCGCGAAAAAATAGAGTGAAAGGTTCCCATCCACAACTGACGAACAACATCCTCGCCTACAATAGGAGCCATACGCTCTTTCATCTCCTTGGCTGCCTTGTTGGTAAATGTAAGAGCCAAAATATTGTAGGGAGCAACACCATTTTTTAATAAATAGGCTATCTTGTAGGTCAAGACCCTCGTCTTGCCAGATCCTGCTCCGGCAATAACCAAAGAAGGGCCCTCACTATAAATGACGGCTTCTCGCTGACTTTCGTTTAGTTGCTCTAAAAACTTATCCACTTCTCAGTCTCTCACAGCAATGAACTCTATCTCCACCAAGGCATTTTTGGGCAAGGTTTTTACTGCCACAGTAGAACGAGCGGGGTAAGGCTCTACAAAACGAAGGGCATACTCCTCGTTCATTACAGAGAAATCGGACATGTCGGCCAAAAAAACGGTGGTTTTTACCACGTTTGAAAAAGAAATCCCTGCGGCTTTTAGAATGGCATCGACATTATTTAATGCCTGAATAGTCTGCTCTCTAACAGCGCCCAAAACAAATTCGCCTGTCTGACAATCTATCCCCAGAGCCCCTGAGGCAAATAGCATGTTGTTTACTTCTACTGCTTGACTGTAGGGACCTATCGCAGCGGGAGCCTCTTTACTTGAAATTACTTTTTTCATATCGTATGTTTTATTTGAATAATATTCACAAAAGGCTACAAAAATAAGCAATTTAATTTATAGATTACATAATTATGCGTACATTTGCAAGTGTAGACTGCAAACATTCCGAAAACAAATAATTTAATTAAAAAAATGTGAAATTATGAGAACTTGTAAATTACTACTTATTTTAATGTGTGCAACGCTTTTCTTTGCTTGCCAAAGTCAAACTTCGCCGCAAGGGCAAGAAGAGGTTAAGGTAAAGAAAAATATTGGAATACAACTTTATTCCCTTAGAGATGACATCAAAAAGGATTTCGATGGCACTATCAAAGCGCTTGGCGAAATGGGATATACTGAAGTCGAAGCTGCTGGATATGGCGATGGTAAATTTTATGACCTCAGCCCTGCGGACTACAAAAAAGCCATAGAAGATGCGGGTATGCGCATGGTATCTTCACACACAGGGGGACCTAAAATGGACTTCAAGAAAGCTGACAAAAGCGAGGCTTGGGAATGGTGGGATCAGTGTATTGCTGCCCACAAAGAAGCAGGTGCTAGCTATGTGGTTGTTCCATACATGAGAACTCCCGAAAAACTTGACGAGCTAAAACTTTATTGTGATTATTACAACGAGGTGGGTAAAAAATGTAATGATGCTGGACTTCGTTTTGGCTACCACAACCATGATTTTGAGTTCAAGAAAATAGAAGACAAGGTGATGTACGACTTTATGTTAGAAAATACAAATCCTGAACTTGTTTTCTTTCAAATGGATGTATACTGGACTGTGATGGGAGGCAAAAGCCCTGTAGAATATTTCGAAAAATACCCAGGGCGCTTTGAAATGCTACATATCAAGGACGAAAAAGAATTGGGCGAAAGCGGAATGGTTGGTTTTGATGCCATTTTTAAAAATATCAAAACTGCTGGTGCCAAACACCTAGTGGTTGAAGTGGAAAGATATAGCTATGAACCTAAGGAAAGTGTAAAAAGAAGCCTGGAATATCTTAACAATGCTTCTTTTGTTGAGCCTGACTATTCTAAATAAAAAAGATAAATTTTATATCTCCTAAACCAAAGGGCATAAATTAGCGAACTCGCTAAATTTATGCCCTTTGTAGTTCTTTGTACTGCCCGCTTCCTTAGATTAGAAAAATTTAGTAAAAATGCCACTAAATGATTACCTTTGTCGACCAACAAATTTATCAGATATATAAATAATAATGAAAAAAATATTGGCAATAATGGCTACATCAGCACTATGTTTCGCTTGCTCTGGCAACAAAGACCAGTCGGAAAATCAAAAAGAAGAACCCTTCAATTACAGTCTCGAACAATTTTCCGACCTTCAAATTCTCAGGTACAAGGTCGAAGGTTTTGAACAACTATCACTCAAACAAAAAGAACTCGTTTACTATCTTTCGCAAGCGGCCTTGGAAGGTAGAGACATCATGTTTGACCAAAATTTTAGATACAATCTCGTTATAAGACGCACATTGGAAGCCATATACGAAAATTTCGAGGGCGACAAAAACACTGACGACTACAAGGAGTTTGAAATATATCTCAAGCGTGTATGGTTTTCAAATGGGATCCATCACCACTATGGACAAGAAAAATTCTTACCTGCTTTCTCCAAAGACTTCTTTGAAAAAAGACTCCGAAAAATTGACAATAGTAAATTGCCACTAAAATCAGGACAAGGCATTGAAGAATTTATTGCCGAAATTTGCCCCATCATGTTTGACCCAACATTATTTGCAAAAAAAATCAATCAAGATGCCGATATTGACGTAATAGCCATGTCAGCAAACAACTATTATGGGCAGGGTATCACCCAAAAAGAAGTGGAGACTTTTTATGCCAACATGAAAGATCCAAATGACAAAACGCCCATCTCATATGGACTAAACAGCAGATTGGTAAGGGAAAATGGACTCCTCGTGGAGAAAGTTTGGAAAGTGGACGGACTATATTCGCAGGCCATAGAAAAAATTGTTGGCTGGTTGGAATTGGCGGAAAATGTTGCCGAAAATGAGCAGCAAAAAAAAGTAATCAACACTCTCATAAAATATTATAAAACTGGCGATCTAAAGATATTCGACCAATATGCAATCCATTGGTTGGATGATAAAAATTCTAAGATAGATTTCATCAATGGATTTACTGAAACCTATGGCGACCCCCTAGGGATCAAGGCCAGCTGGGAATCAATCGTAAACTTCAAAAATGAAGAAGCCAGCCTCCGCACCGAAATAATCAGCAACAACGCACAGTGGTTTGAAGACAATGCCCCAATAAATCCGCTATTTAAGAAAAAAGAAGTACGGGGAGTTAGCGCAAAAGTAATCTCTGTAGCCATGATTGGTGGCGACTGCTACCCTGCAACGCCCATTGGCATTAATTTGCCAAATTCAAACTGGATACGCAAAGACCACGGATCAAAATCTGTAAGCATAGAAAATATTACCGATGCCTACGACAAAGCATCGCAAGGAAATGGTTTTTCCCAAGAGTTTGTGTGGAGCAATACGGAACTAGAGCTAATGAAAAATTATGGCTTTGTGACCGACAACCTACATACTGACTTGCACGAATGCCTAGGACATGGTTCCGGACAACTCCTTGCTGGGGTAGATCCCGATGCACTAAAAGCCTATGGAGCAACCATAGAAGAAGCTCGTGCCGATCTTTTTGGCCTCTATTTTATTGCCGACCCCAAACTTATAGAATTGGGATTGCTGGAGAATAAGGAAGCCTACAAATCTGAATACTACAAATTTATGATGAATGGCTTACTCACTCAGCTGGTACGTATAGAATTGGGGAAAAATATTGAAGAGTCCCATATGCGCAATCGTGCACTGATAGCCCGATGGGTTTATGAAAAAGGTGAAAGCGAAAACATAATTCAACTTGTCAAAAAAGATGGCGAGAAAACAGTGGTCATAATCAATGATTACGAAAAAATGCGTAGCCTATTGGGACAATTGCTTGCCGAAGTGCAAAGAATTAAATCGGAAGGAGATCTTAAAGCTGCCAAAGAATTGGTGGAAAATTATGCCATCAAAGTAGATCCTATCCTACATGCCGAAATTCTTGAGCGATACAAAAAACTCAATCTTTCGCCATACAAAGGATTTGTAAACCCTGTATACCAATTGATAAGAGACAATCAAGGCAAGCTTACCAATGTAAGCCTTAGCTATACCGAGGGATACGCCCAGCAAATGATGAGATATTCCAAAGAATATTCTAGCCTGCCAAATTACAACGAATAAAACAGCGGCAAGAGATGAAAGAAATAATTCAAGAAATACAAAATAAGTTGCGCCTGGCAATGGATGGAGCAAATTCCGCAGCCATGCGCAAGAGGGGGCTCTCTTACAAAATGAACTTTGGGGTTCCTCTGGTTACTCTCCGACAAATGGCAATCCCCTATAAAGGCAACAATGCCCTAGCAGAACTCTTGTGGAAGGAAGACACCCGAGAATTTAAGATTTTGGCGGGACTCATTCAGACTCCCGAAAACTTTGAAAATGCAGATATATGGATACAAGACATTGATAATATGGAATTGGCAGAACAAACCTCCATGCACCTATTTTCAAAACTTCCCCAAGCCGATGAATATGCCGATAAGTGGATAAAATCCGATAACTTGTACATAAAAATAAGTGCATACCTCACATATGCAAGGCTTTTTCAAAAAGAATACAAATTTGAACCCAAAGAGGAGCTTCTGTTTATTTCTACATGTTTTATCGATCTTCAAACAGCTAACGTACAGCTAACGAATGCT
This sequence comes from Bacteroidales bacterium, assembly GCA_003851245.1. Taxonomy (GTDB): domain Bacteria; phylum Bacteroidota; class Bacteroidia; order Bacteroidales; family Azobacteroidaceae; genus BHEP01. Next base: position 10,921 of record BHEP01000043.1, read on the forward strand.
ATAATTAACGCATTGAAAAAATATGGTAGAAATACGAGCCTAAAGGGAGAAGAAATTCTTTCCGCCTGCTTGAAATCAAATCTCAAGGAGGATCTTAAAAAGACCATCTATGCAGATATGCTCTTCGAGTTTAATTATTATTTATCATTGACCTCCCTTATTAATCAAAATTAATTAACTTTGCACTATACTATTAGGTATGAGATTTTATGAGTAAGGTAAGACAAAAAAAAGAACATTCAAAAGAAGACATACAAGCCAAGGTCAAAGAGGTATTTACAGACTATTTGACTGTCAATGGCTACAGAAAAACGTATGAAAGATATGCTATACTCGAACTAATATACTCTAAACTAGAGCATTTTGATATGGATACCCTGTCTCAAGCCATGATTGAAAACAATTTTACTGTTAGTAGAGGTACGCTCTACAACACAATGTTGCTGCTGATTGATTCTAAGCTGATTTTAAAGCATCAGTTTGGAAATAATTTGTCTTATTATGAATGTGCTCTTCTGAAAGAACAATACCAACACCTTATTTGCACTTTTTGCTGGACAACACAAGAATGTACCGACACAAGGCTTGCATCCTTTGTAAACGAAAATAAAATAAAAGGATTTACGCCATCTCATTACTGTCTTTATATTTATGGTACTTGCAAAAAGTGTAGCAAAGAAATGAAAAAAAATAAAAATCCTAAACTGGAATTAGGCAATAAAAAGAAATTATAAAATTATAAAATAACGATGAAAGTAGATGTTTTATTAGGACTACAATGGGGAGACGAAGGGAAAGGGAAAATAGTAGATGTACTAACTCCTGCATACGATATTATTGCACGCTTTCAAGGAGGTCCCAATGCGGGGCACACCTTGGAATTTAAAGGGCAAAAATATGTGCTGCGTTCTATTCCTTCAGGCATATTTCAAGGAGACAAAATTAATGTTATTGGCAATGGAGTAGTTATTGACCCCGCCTTATTCAAGGAGGAGGTAAAGTCGCTTCAAGCATCGGGTCATACGCTAACAGAAAGATTGTTAATTTCCAAAAAAGCGCACTTGATACTGCCCACCCATAGACTATTGGATGCGGCATACGAACAAGCCAAGGGCAATGCTAAAATTGGCACCACCGGCAAAGGAATTGGACCTACATATACAGACAAAATCGGCAGAAACGGACTGCGCGTAGGCGATATACTTCACAATTTTGAGGAAAAATACCAGAGAGCAATCAATAGACACAAAGAAATACTCAAACAACTAAAGTTTGAATATGATTTGGATACCTTAGAAAAAGAATGGTTTGAGGGTCTCGAATGCCTAAAACAATTTCAATTGGTAGACAGCGAGCACTTTGTAAATAAAAATATGCTCGAAGGAAAAAAAATATTGGCAGAAGGTGCTCAAGGCACTATGCTAGATATTGACTTTGGCTCTTATCCATTTGTAACCTCTTCAAACACAGTGTCTGCAGGAGCTTGCACCGGACTAGGAATTGCGCCAAACAAGCTAGGCACGGTTTACGGTATATTTAAAGCATACTGCACAAGAGTTGGAAGTGGGCCCTTTCCTACAGAACTTTTTGATGATACAGCCGATGAAATGCGTAATAAAGGTGTCGAATATGGCTCCGTTACCGGACGTCCTAGGCGCTGTGGGTGGATAGATTTGGTAGCACTACGCTATGCCATCATGATCAACGGAGTAAGCAAACTCATCATGATGAAAAGCGATGTAATGGATATGTTTGAGACAATAAAGGTATGTGTATCGTATAAAATTGGAGAAACAGAGGAAAATGATTTCCCCTTTGAAATAACAGAAAATCTCAGTCCTGTCTATATAGAAATTCCGGGTTGGAAAACAGATATGACAAAAATGCAGAGCGAAGACGAATTTCCTGAAGAGTTTAATGCCTATTTGTCATTCTTAGAAGCCGAACTAGCTATCGACATACACATAGTATCTGTAGGTCCCGACAGAAAACAAACCATTATGCGATATAATGAATAAAAAGAAATGTTTTGCCCTGTTTGGTAGTATATTTGCAATACAAATATAATTAGACAATAAAAAAAACTTTGAAATTTATTTAATTTAAAAAACAAAATTATGAACTCATATTGGATATTATTTATAGGTATAACCTTGGCTAGTTGGTTGGTTTCTTGGAATCTAAAGCGCAAATTTAAAGAATATTCCCAAATACCATTAGGCAATGGAATGACGGGAAAAGATGTGGCAGAGAAAATGCTTTTCGACAGTGGAATTAATGACGTTAAAGTAATTTCAACCCCAGGATCATTGACAGACCACTACAACCCAATGGATAAGACAGTCAATCTCAGTGATGCTGTTTATGACAATGGTAGTGTAGCCGCCGCCGCCGTTGCCGCACATGAGTGTGGGCATGCAGTTCAACACGCCAAAGCCTATGCCCCATTAAAACTAAGATCAGCATTGGTGCCCGCGGTTAATTTTGCCTCTCAATATGTGTCGTGGATGCTGCTTGGTGGAATTTTAGTATTGTCAATATTCAAAAACCCTGTGGTATTGTTCGTTGGAATCATAGTATTTGCCATGACCACCTTATTTAGCCTTGTAACTCTTCCCGTGGAAATAGATGCCAGCCAAAGGGCACTAGCATGGCTCAGCAATGCTGGAATAACCAATGTAAACACCCACGACAAAGCCCAAGGCGCATTAAAAGCAGCAGCCTACACCTATGTGGTGGCAGCACTTAGCTCTATAGCAACACTAGCGTATTACGTTATGATCTTCCTAGGAGGAAGAAGAAACTAATTAATATTGGAAACAAAGATAAAACTCAGCGTGTTAGGAATCACTTTCTCGCAGGTACAGGCTGGGGCATACGCCCTAGTCTTGGCCGAGGAGAATGGTTTGCGCAGGATGCCAATAATTATAGGTACTCCTGAGGCTCAATCAATAGCAATATTTCTTGAGGGCTTGCGCCCACCTCGCCCCCTGACACACGAACTTTTTATTTCTTTTACAGAAGCCGTAGATGTCAAACTCCAAGAGATAAACATTTACAAATTTGAAGATGGAGTTTTTTTTTCTGAACTTATTTTCATGCAAAACGACAAAAAAATTGTCATAGACTCTAGAACTTCCGATGCAATTGCTTTGGCAATTAGAACACAGGCTCCAATATACACCACCGAGCAGATTATGATTGATGCTGGTGTAATACTAGAAGAGGATGTGAACAATGAGATTGATGACGCAGATTTATTTGAAGAGAAAATAAATTTAGAAGAAATGTCGGCCTCAGAACTCGAAAATACTCTACAAGAGGCAGTAAGCAAAGAGGATTACGAAAGGGCATCACATATAAGAGACTTAATAAAAAATATCAAGAAACCTACTGAGTAAAATTATATGGGTCACGTTTTTTTTGCTCCCGATATTTTAACAAGGCAGGAGCTTCCCTTAGAAGAATCCCAGCATTGCATAAGAGTGTTGAGACTCCAAGAAGGTGACGAGATTTTAGTAAGTGATGGCTGTGGACATCTTGTGTCAGCCCTAATTGTGGAAGCTCACCCCAAGCACTGTCGCTTAAAAATCCTAAATACCAATATACAAGAAGCAACTTGGAGCCAATTTATACACATTGCCATGGCTCCCACCAAAAACATGGATAGAAACGAGTGGTTTGTAGAGAAAGCAACGGAAATAGGAATAAACAAAATCAGCTTCTTAAATTGTAGATTTTCAGAGCGTAAGGAGATAAAAATTACTCGTATAGAAAAAATACTTGTTGCCGCAATGAAGCAGTCTCTCAAGGCAGTACTTCCAAAAGTAGAAGGCATTATAAACTTCGACAAATTTATTCAAGAGCCTTTCGAGGGGCAAAAATTTATTGCTCACTGCCATTGCCAAGAAAAAGAAAATCTTTGTAAGGCATACAAGCCTCAAGAAAATGTTTTAATACTCATAGGTCCCGAAGGTGATTTTAGTGAAGCCGAAGTAGAAAAAGCAAATGCCCAAGGCTTCCAATCAATTTCCTTGAGCCATAGCCGATTGCGAACTGAGACTGCAGCTCTCAATGCCTGCCAAACCATACATATTGTCAATGATATGTCATGAAAAAAGCATTGTACAAACTATTGACCTGGCTTAGAAATATTTGTCTATCATTTTTTGTATTTAGCCTATTTTTTGTTTTTATATACAAATTTGTGCCCGTCTACTATACCCCCCTAATGTTTATTCGCCTGTATGAGCAATTCTATGAGGGAAAAGAAATGCGCTTGGAACACAAATGGATACCTCTAAATGAAATATCACAAAACCTTGTACAAGCCGTAGTTGCATCCGAAGACAACCTCTATTTGGCACACAATGGATTCGATTTAGAGCAGTTGAAAATTGCAAGCAAGGCTGCTAAAACAGGAAAAAAAATGCGAGGTGCTAGTACAATATCCCAACAAACGGCAAAAAATGTTTTTCTATGGAATGGGAGATCCTATCTTAGAAAGGCTTTGGAAGCTTATTTTACCTTTCTTATAGAATTTATTTGGGGCAAAGAGCGAATTATAGAAGTATATCTCAATTCTATAGAAATGGGCGACGGTATATATGGTGCAGGGTCTATATCCAAAATTAATTTTAAGAAAAATGCCTCGCAACTAAGTCCCAATGAAGCGGCACTAATTGCAGCAACGCTACCCAATCCCAGGGTTTTTAATTCTGCCAAGCCATCGGCATACATAAAAAAAAGACAGACTAAAATACTTTCTCTTATGGGCAAAATAGAAAAAATAAAGTTTGGATACGACAAAGTTGAGAATAAAAGAAATGAATGAAATGAAACGCTTCGAACAAATAGACTGGGGTCTAATACCTTATGCTGAAGCTTTTGCTAAGCAGGAGCAAATATTTAATCTGTGCCTTCAACAAAAATTGCAAGGCCTTGAGACCCACGATAAGCTCATTTTCTGTGAGCATCCCCATGTAATTACTCTTGGAAAAAATGGACTATACAACAATCTATTATATTCTGAAGACTTCCTCAAAGATAAGAATGTCAGTGTTTTTCGCTCCAATAGAGGAGGAGACCTTACTTATCATGGACCCGGACAAATGGTGGTATACCCAATTTTTAATCTTGAAAAATATAATTTAGGACTCAAATCTTATATAAACTTATTAGAAGAGCTCGTCATCAGCCTGCTAAAATTGTACGATATTAAGGGGCAGCGACTGCCCGGAGCTACTGGCGTTTGGCTGGAGGTGGAAAACTCATCAAAAACAAGAAAAATTTGTGCCATGGGAGTCAAGTGTAGCAGATACATCACAATGCACGGGCTAGCCCTGAATGTGAATACCGACCTTGACTATTTTAAGTTAATAAACCCCTGTGGATTTACCGACAAGGGAGTAAGTTCTATAGAAAATGAATTGAAAAAGAAAATAAATATGGATGTTTTGAAATCTCAAGCACATGAATTGTTCCAAAGTCTTTTCTAATTCTGTGAAAGACTCTGATATTTTTGCCTACATTGTGGAAAATATTTAATACTTTTGCAAATAAACTAACAAAACATATCCGATATGAAATTTATTGTTTCCAGTAGCTCCTTACTTAGCCATTTGCAAATAGTTGGCAGAGTTATAGCATCCAAAAACTCCCTACCTATTTTAGACTGCTTCCTCTTTGAACTACAAGAGCAAACATTGCACATTACTGCTGCAGATGCCGAGACAAGAATGCTCACATCTATAGACGTAAGTGGGGTTGAGGGCAGTGGACTCGTTGCCATTCCTGCCCGCAACTTGCTAGACTCTTTGAAGGAACTTCCAGACCAGCCTGTAGTTTTCGACATCAACGAAGAAAATTTGGAGATAAAAGTCAGCTACGAAAATGGTAAATGCAATTTTATGGCGCAAAAAGGCGAAGAATATCCCCAAGCCAAAGTTCTCAGCGAAACTGCAACACAGCTTTCTATGGCGGCTTCCACCCTTCTGTCGGGCATTTCGCGAACTATTTTTGCAAGTGCCGACGACGAATTGCGTCCTGTAATGAATGGAGTGTTTTTTGATATCACAACAGAAAACATCACAATAGTAGCGTCTGACGGGCACATGATGGTGCGATACAAAGCTTTGGCAGCTCAAGGAACAGAAAAAGCATCATTTATTCTGCCCAAGAAACCCGCCAACCTTCTAAAAAATATCCTTCCCAAAGAAGCTGGCGATGTAAGCATAGCTTTTGATGAAAGCAATGCCTACATCAAACTAGATAATTTTTTCTTGATATGCCGCCTCGTAGAAGGAAGATACCCCAATTATAATGCTGTGATTCCAGTAGATAATCCTTACAAGGTAAGTGTAGACAGACAGCTTTTCCTAAACGCGCTTAAACGTGTCTCGGTATTCTCTAATTCTGCTACAAGTCTCATAAAACTTGATATTTCTAGCCAAGAAATACTAATATCGGCACAAGACATAGATTTCTCTACCTCTGCAAGCGAAACAGTATCCTGCATAAATCAAGGACAAGAAATGATAATTGGCTTCAAAGGAACCGATCTGATAAATATTTTTAATAATATACCGTCTTCAGAAGCAGTTTTTGAACTGGCCGACGCCTCGCGTGCTGGACTCATTCTTCCTTCAGAAAATGAGGCTAGCGAAGACCTTCTGATGCTACTTATGCCAATGATGTTAAACGACTAAGCTTATGGAATTAAACTTAAAAAATCCCCTGGTATTTTTTGACCTCGAAACAACAGGGATTGATATAGTAAAAGATCGTATTGTAGAAATTGCTTACCTCAAGATTTCGCCCGATGGAAGTAAGGAATCCAAGGTAAAAAGGATAAATCCTGAAATGCCTATACCTGCACAATCAACAGCAATTCATGGCATAAACGATGAGGATGTTAAAGATTGTCCAACTTTCAAGACCATAGCCAAATCCTTGGCGGCACAAATAGAAGGCTGCGATTTGGCTGGCTACAACTCCAATAGATTCGACATCCCCCTATTGGCAGAAGAATTTTTGAGAGTTGATGTTGATATAGACCTCATGAAAAGGAAATTTATTGATGTGCAAACCATTTTTCACAAAAAAGAACAAAGAACACTCTCGGCTGCATATAGATTTTATTGCAATTTGGAGCTCGAAGGAGCACATGGAGCTGAGGCCGACACCAATGCAACCTACGAAATACTTAAAGCGCAGCTAGATAGGTATCCTGATATAGAAAATAATGTGAATTTCCTTTCAGAATTTTCCGCCTTTGGCAACAATGTGGATTTTGCTGGCCGAATGATATACAACGAGAATAATGAGGAGGTAATAAATTTTGGAAAATATAAGGGTCAACTAGTTTCCGAAGTCTTAAAGAAAGATCCTGGTTATTATGGCTGGATCATGCAAGGAAATTTTCCTCTACACACAAAAAAGATGATTACAAGTATCAAATTAAGAGATTTTAATAAATAAGATTTCACTATGGAGAAAATGACGAATATTCAGGATCTTCCAAATAAAAAAAGAGTCGTGGTAATTGGTGGTGGATTTGGAGGTCTCAAAATCGCTAGCAAACTAAATCCCCAATATTTCCAATTGGTGATATTAGATAAAAATAATTATCACCAATTTCAGCCATTGCTTTATCAAGTAGCCATTGCTGGACTTGAGCCTAGCTCTATTAGCTACCCCTTTAGGAAAAATTTTCAGAATAAGAAACACATACAGTTTCGTATGTGTGAGGCTACATCCGTAATTCCTGAGAGCAAGACGGTAGAAACAACTATTGGTAGTATCACCTACGACTACCTAATAATTGCCAGTGGCTGCGATACCAATTTTTTTGGCAACGATAGTTTGAAAGAGAAAACAATAGCTCTAAAATCCGTTGCTGAAGCACTTTATGCAAGAAACACCATTCTTCAGTGTTTTGAGGATTCCACTACCATCAACGACCCTATAGCATTGGAGAAGCTGCTCACCTTTATTATTGTGGGCGGAGGTGCTACGGGAGTAGAGCTTGCGGGAGCTTTGGCAGACATGAAAAAATTTGTACTACCAAAGGATTATCCAGAAATAAATTTCGACCACATGCGAATAGTGCTGATAGATGCTTCCAAGCGCTTGCTGAGCGGGATGTCGGAGCATGCCTCAGCCTCTGCAAGCGAGGTTCTTAAAAAAAGAGGTGTAGAGATTTTTCAAGAGGTTTTCGTTACTTCCTACGAAAACGATATTGTCAACTTAAATGATGGCAGCACATTTGTCTCCAAAAATGTAATCTGGGTAGCTGGTGTTGCTGCCAATAGTCTTGTAGGCTTTCAAAAAGAAACATATGGTCGCGCCAATAGAATAATAGTCAACGAATATTGTCAAATAGGCACATATAAGGATGTTTTTGCCTTAGGAGATACCGCCTACATGGCTTGCAAAAAATACCCCAATGGACATCCACAAGTTGCCCAAGTTGCCATACAGATGGCTAAGCTGGTGGTAGAAAATCTTGAAAAAACAGAGACAAATAAGACTCCCAATGCCTTCGAGTACCAAGACAAGGGTTCATTGGCAACCATAGGACGCAATGCGGCGGTTGCCGATCTTCATAAATTGCACTTTGGTGGTCGAATAGCATGGTTGCTATGGTTGTTTATTCACATTTTTATTATCGTCGGTGTTAAAAACAAGGTGGTAATTCTCTTGGATTGGGCATGGAACTATGTGACCTACGACGTTTCTTTGCGCCTACTTATACGACCCAAATTAAAGATCCCCCCAAATAATATAATACCTAAATAATACGATACACAAATAATACAATACCCAAATAATACAATAAATAAATTATTACAATGCGAAAATTACTTTTGTTATTTACAGCCTTTTTCAGTTTATTATTCGGCTGTTCGGCTAGTCCCAAAACGCTGGTGGTAGCTCCTGATGATTTCTACAAGCTATCTTTCAACTCCATATCGGGTGAGAAAATAGATTTTAGCTCCTTAAAGGGCAAAAAAATACTGATCGTCAACACTGCATCGAAATGCGGCTTTACACCTCAATTTGAGGGTCTTGAAGAGCTGTTTCAAAAGCACAAGGACAAGCTTGTCATCCTAGGTTTCCCCTCAAACGAATTTAAGGAGCAAGATCCTGGAAGTAATACCGAAATTGCAGAATTTTGTCAGCTCAACTATGGAGTAAGCTTCATGATGATGGAAAAATCGGAAGTCAAGGGTAATGGTCAAAATAAAGTTTACCAGTGGCTTAGCGACAAGAATCTCAACGGATGGAATGATGATTCTCCATCGTGGAATTTTTGTAAATACCTAATCGATGAAAACGGCAACCTGCTGGCATTCTTTCCCTCGACAGTAAAGCCCATGAGCGAAGAAATAGAACTGCTAATTGCAAAATAGTAATTACTAATTAGTAATTGTGAATAAGGCACATGCCACGCACTTGTGGCTGTGCCTTATTTGTGAGTTTATATCTATGAGTCTCGACCTATGAGTCTCTATTTATGAGTCTCTATTTATGATTATTGACTGTTAATTCTCAATCAATTCAAAACCAGTATATTTAACGAGAGCCTTTGGTATGCGTATGCCCTCAGGCGTTTGAAAATTTTCTAAGATAGCCGCCACAATACGGGGGAGGGCCAAAGCACTGCCATTGAGGGTATGGCAAAGTTGCATTTTCTTATCCTCTCCTCGGAATCGGCATTTCAGACGATTTGCCTGATAGCTCTCAAAATTAGATACCGAGCTAACCTCCAGCCACATTTTTTGTGCCGCCGAATAAACCTCAAAATCAAAAGTCAAGGCCGAAGTAAAGCCCATATCACCCCCACAAAGACGCAGTATGCGCCAGGGAAGTTCAAGTTTATCTATCAATGTTTGTACATAGCCTACCATCTCTTGAAGAGACTGATAAGAATTTTCGGGTTTTTCTATCCTCACAATTTCTACCTTATCAAACTGGTGCAGACGGTTCAAACCCCTAACATCCTTGCCATAAGAGCCAGCTTCCCGCCTAAAACATGCCGAATAAGCAGTGTTTTTTATCGGCAAATCTTTGGCTTCCAAAATAACATCCCTATAAATATTGGTCACAGGCACCTCGGCGGTAGGAATAAGGTAAAGATTGTCTAAAGCACAATGATACATCTGCCCTTCCTTATCGGGCAGCTGACCTGTTCCATAGCCAGAATCGGCATTTACCAAATAGGGAGGCTGAATTTCCAAATAGCCAGCCTCCAGCGCATTGTCTAAGAAAAAATTGATCAAGGCTCTTTGCAGTCTAGCGCCCTTTCCCTTATAAACAGGAAAGCCAGCACCCGCAATTTTAACGCCAAGTTCAAAATCTACTAAGTCATATTTCTTTGCTAATTCCCAATGAGGTAGGGCATCTTCGGCAAGTTGTGGCATTGTGCCCCCTTCTTTTTCTACTATATTGTCGCTAGGAGTTCTTCCTTCGGGCACCTCGTCGGATGGAATATTTGGAATCTGACAGAGCAAATCGGTGAGTAAAAGTTCGGTGTCCTTAAGGCTTGTTTCCAACTCTTTGTTGCCTTCTTTTTTCTCATTTACCAAGGAGCGAGATGCAGCAGCCTCCTCCCCCTTACCCTCCTTCATAAATAAGCCTATGGATTTGGATAAACTATTTATTTCTGACAAGTTGGCATCCAATAAAGTTTGCGTTTCTTTTCTTTTTTGATCTACATCGATTACCTTATTAATAATATCTTTTCCATCAAAAAATTTCTTTGCTAATTTTTTTATTACCTCTTCCTTGTTGTCGGTGATAAGCTTGAGAGTGAGCATATTTTATTTGAATTAGTTTTTTGTGCAAACTTACACAAAATTATGGAAATAAAATTATAATGGCGACCTTAATTCGCACAGTAGTTTCATGAAAAAGGAGTATCCTTACGGATTAAAAAACTTGCAAGCAAATGAATAAAGCAAAAATATTACATATGATATCTACGTTGTAGAGTAATAGCAAGACAATCTCATTTGTATCACCAGTCGGCAAGCGAAACATGAACGCATAGAACTAAGTCGCGAATTTGTAGCTGACATAAGAAATATAATTGGCGCGTCCAAAAATGCTGCAATAAGGAGTGTGGATTATCAAAATAAAAGTATCGCAGCAAAGAAATGCTGCGATATGAAAGCGATTTCGATAGAACGATTAATGAATTAAAATCGCTGTCAGACGGAAATTCAAACAATACACCCCTAGAATAATGAACAAATAATTATCGTTACCCACTAAAACTTGCAAAAATATAGTCAATATCTGCAAAAATACAAGAGTATTATATCAATTATAGCTCCTATCTTTGTACCGATGTTATTATTAAAGCAACAAAAGAGACTCTCCACCAACAATATGGAGTCTTGGCTAAGACCATACGATATCAATCCATAGCACTAACTCAAGTAATAATCCAAAATATTTAAGCAAATGAAAACAACACGAAGAACTTTCTTAAAGTCATCTTTAACAGCCGGAATAGGGCTTATAGTCGCCCCCAGCATCGTTCCCTCCTCTGTTTTTGGGGCAAACGCCCCCTCCAACCGCATCAATATTGGAGCCATCGGCACTGGCCGCATATCGCGAGACCACGACATGCCTGAAGTATGGAAATACGACAACGTACGCGTTATTGCCGCCTCCGACGTGGACGCACACAGGCTTGCCGATGCAAAGAAACTGGTAGAAGGGTATTATACCAAGAAAACAGGAAAACCATACAGCGGATTCTCCTGCTATGAAAATTATGAAGACCTGCTTGCCAACAAAGACATTGATGCCGTATTGATAAGTACGCCCGACCACTGGCACGCCAAACAGGCCATCGATGCCGTAAATGCTGGCAAAGATGTGTACCTACAAAAACCTGCCTCACTCACCATTGAAGAAGGCCGCAAAATGAGCGATGCCGTCAATGCCTCTGGGCGCGTATTGCAAATTGGAAGCCAACAGCGATCTATGGAGCAGTTTCGTGTTGCCTGCGAACTGGTGCGCAACGGACGCATAGGACAACTCAAAACAATCGAAGTGAGACTGCCTGGCGATCCCTCTGGTGGAAATCCCGAAACAATGCCCATTCCTAAGCAACTAAACTACGATGCCTGGCTAGGACAAACGCCATATGTGCCATACACCCTCGACAGGGTGCACCCACTAGAAGGATACAGCCGCCCCGGATGGCTGCGCTGCGAGCAGTTTGGTTCTGGCATGATTACCGGATGGGGTGCTCACCATTTTGATATAGCACATTGGGCAATGGATACCGAACACTCGGGACCTATCGAAATATCGGGTACTGCCGATTTTCCTACCTCTGGACTATGGGATGTGCATGGCCCATACGCCACTGAAATGCTATACAGCAATGGCGTAGTAGTGACCGGAACTACCGACAGCAAGGAAAAACCCAACGGCGTGCTCTTTACTGGCACCGATGGCTGGATATTCGTGAGCCGTGGCAATTATGCTGCCTCTGCCAGCGACCCCGCTCGCGCTACCTCAAAGGCTCTCATGGCATCCGATCCAAAGATACTTACCTCAGTTATTGGCGAAAACGAAATTCATCTATACAAAAGCAGCAATCACCATGGCAACTGGCTAGAAAGCATTCGCAGCTCAAAACCAAACATCACTCCTGCAGAAGTGGCGCATCGATCTTGCTCCGCTTGCCTGCTACAACACATTGCCATGAAGCTCAATAGAAAACTATACTGGGATCCAATCAACGAAAGATTCAAAAACGACGACCAAGCAAATGCAATGATAGCCAAACCCCACAGACCGCCCTACAACTTCTAAATCAGGGGGCATCACAAGTCCCCCTACTCTGCATAATATTATATAAGATGGCACTGTATTGGGTCCTAAATGATTATATTTGCATCAACAAATAAAGCCATGAATAAAGAAATAAATAAAACGCTATTAATTATCGTATGCTTGGTCTGTGTCGCTTTGGCGACACAGGCACAAACTAAAAAAACTGCAAAGACAACAAAAACAGGGACTCACTCGCCTTTCATGAAGGTAGAAAACACCGCCAAGAAAT
>BHEP01000044.1 GCA_003851245.1 Bacteroidales bacterium
GGAATATCTCTGCAGAAAATGAATCCATACTTTTTAAATATATTTCTGATAATAAGGAAAACCAATCTAATTTTCGCCTTTGGGAAAAAGAATGGACTTTATCTCAAAAATATGATACTCGCTTGTTGAACGATTGGAAATATCTTTGCAATAGAATACAAACAAGAGAAGGCTTTTATAAAATATCGCCCCTACCTAGTTCTAAAATATGGAAAACGGTGGCGGCTATTGCTGCCATTGTAGTGCTGGCAGTGGGAGCAACAATTGCTGTTTATGAAAAAGGTGAGATTTCTCCTAAAAACAACAATATTTTTTCTCTGCAAACCCCTGCAGGACAAAAAAGCAAATTCATTCTTTCCGACAGTAGCATAGTCTGGCTCAATGCTGGATCAAAACTCAGCTATGCTGAAAATTTTAATCAGTCCAATCGTATTGTAAACCTACAAGGAGAAGCCTATTTTGAAGTCAAGACCCTAAATAACAAACCATTTATGGTAAAAACACAGGCATATGATGTGGTGGTAAAGGGCACCAAATTCAATGTCTCGGCATACAATGATGACGACTTTGCAACAACAACTCTTATGGAAGGCTCGGTGGAGCTACTATATCAGGGAGAAACGCTGATCATGAAGCCCGGAGAGTCTCTACAGTTGGAGGTTAAGTCTAGCAAATTTACTCTAAATCAGGTGGAATCAGACCAATCAAAATCGTGGCTTGAAGATAAAATTGAGTATGATGCCATCACTCTTGCCGAATTGTTGCGCCGCCTTTCGCGCCAATATGATGTAAACATTCATCTAACAACAAGTACTAACGCCCAAAGGGTATTTAACATCTCTCTTCAAAACGAAGAAACTATTGGCGAGGTGCTGCAGGCTTTATCAAAAATTATTCCTATACAAATAAAATATGAAGGAAGGGATATATACATATCAAACTATTAAGATACGAATAAAAATTGTAAATAAAAAACCATTGTGCAAAAATCTAAAAAAATCAAATTATGACAAACAAATTTTTCAAAAAAACAATCCCCCTACTATTGTTGGCATTGTGTTGGGGACTAGCAGTCTCTGCGCAGACAGTAAGTAAGGACTTCAAAGACACTCCTTTGAAAACAGTGCTCAAGGAGGTAGAATCACAAACAGGGCTTTCTATCATTTATGAGAAAAAGGAAGTCGACGAAGACAAATTGATCTCACAATCATTTAAAGACACTCCTGTAGAGAGCGTTTTGGCAGATGTGCTTGATAAAAGCCTGGAGTTTACAATCAAAAATAAGATGATTGCCATTTTTACTAAAAAAGAGACGCAACAAAGATCTCAAGCTACCACAAAGAGCATTTCGGGTACGGTGGTAGATAATCTGGGGGAGCCAGTAATTGGGGCCAGCATCATTGTAAAAGGCACAGCTATAGGCACGGTGAGCGACATAGATGGGAGATTTTTCCTGACGACAGCACCTCAGGCTAATATCATAATATCCTATATGGGATTTGTTTCTGCAGAATTAAGTGTTGGAGAAAATACGATTTTAAACATTAAGCTACAAGAAGACACTCAATTATTAGATGAGGTGGTGGTAGTGGGTTATGGCACAATGAAAAAAGCAAATCTCTCGGGAGCAGTCTATCAGCTATCATCAAAAGATATTGTCAATAGGCCCGTGGGCAATGTTGGGCAATCCTTGCAGGGAATGATTCCAAATCTCAACATATCCAATTATAGTGGACAGGCTACGTCGGCACCTACTTTCAATGTTCGAGGTTTAACCTCAATAAGTGGCGGTAGTCCTTTGATTATGATCGACAACATTCCATCTTCTAATGAAGACCTTGCTCGTTTGAACCCCACCGATATAGAAAGTGTTTCGGTATTGAAAGATGCAGCTTCGGCGGCTATTTATGGGGCTAGAGCTTCTTTTGGAGTTATATTGGTGACTACTAAATCGGGTAAATCTGAAAGAGTACAGGTTTCTGTCAACTCGTTTTATACTGCTCGCACAGTAGGGCGCCGACCTGCGGTGATCACGCATCAACCTACGGTAATGGATTGGAAACACCGCATGGCCTCTCCTTGGTATAATTTATTCTCTGACGAGCAAAGAGAATATGCTGAAAGAGTAGCAGCAGGAGAGGCTTCGAAGGTAAGAATTGATCCTAAAGATCCTAATTCATATGAATACTATGGAGCCACCGATTGGTATGATCAGGTGTATGAAACATCATCACCTTCTTATACTGCCAATGTTAATATTTCTCAGAGTTCGGACAAGCACAATTATTATTTATCTAGCGAATATTATCGTCAGGATGGTATGTTGAAATACGGCAATGATATTTATGATAGATACAATATGCGAGGGAAAGGCGAATTTATAATTGCCGATTGGATAAAAGTAGGCAACAATACATCTTTTGTCAATACCAGTTATGCAGAGCCAATGTATAGAGGAACTTCCTATTTTCATAATGTGAACAGAGCATCTAGTTTAGACATTCCTTACAATGTGGATGGCACTTGGACTTCAGAAGGAGCCAACATGCTAGGACGGCTTCAAGAAGGAGGAAGAAGGGATGCACAAACCAATAAGTTTAGCACCACATTTTCTCTATCTATAGAACCTATAAAGAATATGTTGAGCTTTAAGGCAGATGCTAATTTCACTAGATCCAACGATAATACGAACGCTTGGGATAGCCCCGTTATATACTATGCGGGACCCACTAAGACAAGTCTAAAGGGATCTAATCCAGCTTATGCCTACAAAGAGAATACTTTGAGTCGTTATAATCTATACAATCTAATGGCCGATTTTAAACATACATTTGCCAAGAATAATTTTGCGCAAGTCATAGTAGGCTATAGTCAAGAAGATTATTATTACAACTATTGGAAGGGGCAACGCAAGAATTTAATAACTACTACCATTCCTCAGCCCAACTTAGCAACGGGAGAGGTGACGATGGACAATACTATCAATACTTATGCTCTAAGAGGCACGTTTTTTCGTCTTAATTACATTTTTAAAGATCGTTACATACTCGAAAGTAATGGCCGTTATGACCTCTCATCTCGTTTTGAAAAGAATAAACGTGGAGGGTTTTTTCCTTCAATATCGGCAGCCTGGATTGTAAGTCAGGAGTCATTTGCTAATAATTTGGTTGGAGATTATGTGAGCAACCTCAAATTAAGGGCATCTTATGGATCTTTAGGAAATCAAGACGTATCGGGATATTACCCCTACATTCCGAACATGGCATCGGGAACATCTACCTGGATTATTGGCGATGAAAAACAGACAGTAGTAAGACCGCCAGCATTGGTTTCGAGAAATCTTACTTGGGAAAAAGTCAATCAAGCAAATGTAGGTATTGACATTGTGGTTTTAAAAAATAAATTAGATTTTTCTTTTGATGCCTATGATAGACAAACAATAGGCATGCTAACTACTGGACAGCCCTTGCCCGGAACCTTGGGAGCAGCTGTACCTCAAGAAAATGCAGCCGATTTATCGACCAAAGGATGGGAGATAGCATTAGGATGGAAAGATAAGTTTACTGTTGCCAGCAAACCCTTAACTTATAACTTGCGGTTTATATTGTCTAATTCAAAAGCAACAATCACAAAATTCAATAACCCTACCAAAATACTCTCTACTTATTATGAAGGTCAGGTGGTAGGAACCATATGGGGCTTTCGTACCAATGGATTTTTTAAAGACGAGGCTGATGTATTAGCAAATGCCGAAAGCCATAAAAATATTGCCTCCTATATCGGCACACGCCCCATTGAAGCTGGAGATATTAAATTCGTAGATCTCAACAAAGATGGTAATATTTCGAGGGGAAAAAACACACTTGACGATCGCGGCGATCAAGAGATAATAGGTAATAGTCGCGATCAGTTTCCTTTTAGTTTTGATATGGGCGCACAATGGAACGGTTTCGACTTACGTATGTATTTTCAAGGAGTGGGCAAAAAAGATTTCTTTCCAGCAGGAGGCAACCATTATTTTTGGGGAATGTTTGCACAACCTTGGGCCAACTTACTCGAATCTAACCTAGACCACTGGACACCAGAAAATCCTAATGCCTATTTCCCTCGCCCCAAAGCATATGTTGCCGAACAAGATTGGGTGGAAGTGACAGCTCCCAACAATAGGTATTTACAAAATGCAGCTTATTGCCGTCTAAAAAACATTACCTTAGGTTATGTATTTCCAGAGACGCTAACTCGGAAGGCAGGAATGTCAAGATTAAGAGTATATCTGAGTGGTGAAAATTTGGCCGAGTGGACGAAGCTCTCTAAGAATCTTGATCCCGAAGGACTAGGAGATAACAGTACTGTATATCCTTTTCAGCGTACATATTCAGTGGGTTTAAACATTATTTTTTAAAGCGATTAAATTAATATAAATGAAAACAAAACAAATTTATTTCTTATTGTTGTCGACAATAATGTTTTGTGTAGGATGTAATGATTCTTTTTTAGAAAAACAATCAGAGTCGTCCCTTACCAAAAACACTTTTTTTCTAAGTACCAAGGATTTAGAAACCTATACCTACGATATGTACCCAGCGATACCCTATAATTTTGACGACAATTCGTCAGACAACATAGTATACAACACTGAAGGCAGTGATATCGAATCTATGATCAGGGGTGAGGTTAATGCTGAAAACAAGACTAAGGGGTGGGCTCAGAGTTCTTGGAGTTCGCTACGAGCAATCAATTTGATGCTTGATAATCTTGGTTCAATAACAGGCGATCAATCAGAAATTGATCATTATATAGGCCTAGCCAAATTTTTTAGAGCCCTTTTTTATTGGAGTAAGGTAAAAACATTTGGCGATGTTCCTTGGTATGAACATGTATTAGAAAATACAGACTTGGAGGAGTTGTATAAACCTCGTGATTCTCGAACTTTTGTAATGGACAAGGTGCTTGAAGATTTAGATTGGGCGATAAGACATATGAAGGTAAAGAGTAATACGTCTGTTGCAGGGAAATATCAGGTAGAAGCTCTTGCTTCTCGTATTGCACTTTATGAAGGCACGTTTCGCAAATATCATACCGAGCTAAACTTGGGCGATGCTACGGCATGTTTGCAAAAAGCCGTTGAGTGGTCTAAAGATGTGATCGACAATGGAGGCTTTTCCTTGGTGGATATTGATCAATACGCATCTATGTTTAACGACAATATTTTGGCAGGAAATAAAGAGGTGATCATGTATAAAAAATCTAGTAGAGATATTGGCGTTGGCAATAATACACATATTGTTTGCGATATATATTGGGCGGCTAGCGCTTCGCTTATGAGAGAGTTTTTGATGTCGGATGGATCTCGATTTACCGATCAGGCAGATCATGACAAAAAGAGCTATGTTGAAAGTTTCGACAATAGAGACCCCCGTTTGTCGGTAGCTATTATGCCTCCTGGATCATATAAAATAGATGGAGGCAAGCCCCATATTATCCGTATAGAATTTGGTGGATATCCCCAATATAAGTTTTACCCCGCACGCAAAGACCTTGCATGGGGTTGGGATATGAATTATACAGACTTACCAATCATTCGTCTTTCAGAGATATATTTAACTTATGCTGAAGCAAGAGCAGAAATGGGAGAACTTACCGATCTGGATTTAGAGTATTCGGTAAATCATTTGAGAACTCGTGCTCATCTACCTGCACTTACCATAGATATGGCAAATGCCAATATTGATAACGAATTAGCAAAACAACACAGCAATATCGAGGGTATAAATAGAGGTATCATCATTGAATTACGTCGTGAAAGACGGGTTGAATTGGCTTTTGAAGGATTGCGCAAAGATGATTTGTATAGATGGAAGCTAGCCACCAATTTGATAAAATTTGTACCTCAGGGAGTATATTTTCCTTCATTAGGAGCACACGATGTGACAGGCGATGGTATTGCAGATCTTGCAATATTGGAAAGACCTGAGGCAGATGATGCTACAAACTATAAAGGATTGGTGCTGCATTATCTATATGACAAAAATGGAAAGGCAAATACATTTTATCTTGAGAACCAAAATAGCGGACGCATTGAAATTGCAAGCAATAAAAATGCCAACAGAAAATTTATTGAACCTCAATACTATTTCTACCCTATTCCAACATCGGAAGTGGTGCTCAATGGAAACCTTACTCAACTCTATGGTTGGTAAAATTTAGTTGTAATCAGCAAACCATAATGCAAATATATTTTAAGCTACTGCTCATTGCCTATTGCCTATCTCCTGCCTTGTGTGCGTCTCAGGAGATTATTAGATTTACAGTTTTCACAGACTTGCATCAGGATATTATTCCTGATGCAAGTCTGCGATTGCATAAAATATTAGATGCTGCCCACAGCAATAGATCGCAATTCATTGTGCAGCTAGGAGATTTTGCCATTCGCCGAAAAGAAAATGACTCCCTGGTGAGTATTTGGAAAAATCATTATTTGGAAAAATATTCGGTGCTAGGAAATCATGATTTGGATATTGGTACAAAGCAGCAATATATAGATTATATTGGAAGTAAGACTCCCTATTATTTTTTTGACAAAGGCTCATATCGTTTTATCATATTAGATACAAATTTCTTTATTAACGATAAGGGGCAAGAAATAGACTATGCCAATTCTAATTATTATGGAAAGAAGACAGATAGAATTTCCAAAGCTCAACTCCTTTGGATAGAGCAGCTATTGGGCGACAAAAGCAAACACATTTTTGTGTTTTCGCACACCCCAGTTGATGGCCTTATTAGAGACAATGAAAGTTTTATAGAACTAAGAACAATTCTAAGCAAAGCAAAACAAAATGGCAGCCAAATAGCTGCTGTTATGAGTGGTCACCACCACATTGATCATTATATTGAAAGAGATGGCATTCACTACATTGAGCTCAATAGTGCTAGTTATGTGTATGTAGGAGAGGCGTATGCCAATCGTTCGCGATACCCAGATTCTTTTTATCAAAAACGAAACAGCTTGCAATTTGTGGTGCCATACAAGGATGCTTTATATGCCAATGTAAGCTTAGATGCTCAAAATAAAAAGATTTTTATTGAGGGTTTTAAGAGCTCTTTTATACCTCCGTCGCCTGCCGAATTAGGACTGCCTATGAAAGTAAATAAAATAACTGGCGACAGCATTTATTATAGGCCTATTATCAGCAATATGGAGCTTGCTTATTAATTTTAACTCAACAATTTAAGTAATATGAAATTAATTTATAATGTATTTATATTTCTCTTTCTGATTCCTGTTTATCTATTTGCCGATTTCAAGGGACAGGTGTTTTTAGATAGCAATGGCAATGGCCTTTTCGACAAAGGCGATAAGGCTCTATCGGGTATAATGGTTTCCGACGGCTTGAATGTAACAATAACCAAAGCCGATGGGTCGTTTGTGCTCCAAGGGAATGCAAAAGCACGATTTATAAGTATCACAAGACCCTCTGGATATAAGATTAATAAAAGCTATATTCCGATACAAGAGCAATACGATGTGAGCTATAACTTTGCCATGCAGGCTTGTGATATAAGCAAAAACAAGAGCTTTTCGTTTATCCACATTACCGACACAGAGTCGAGTGTGGGGGGAAAATGGGTTAGCAATCTTCGAGATTATGCACGAAACGAAAAATCTGCTTTTATAATGCACACAGGTGACATTTGCTATGATGAAGGACTAAAATTTCATAGCGATAGTATCAACACTTCTACCATGGGAACCTCTGTACATTATGGCATTGGCAACCACGATCTATTGAAAGGCAGATATGGAGAAGAGAGCTTTGAAAAACTATTTGGGCCCGCTTGGTATTCCTTCGATGTTGGAGATGTGCATTTTGTGGTAACGCCAATGCCTTCTGGCGACCATGCTCCATCCTACAATATGGATCACGTGATAGATTGGCTTAAAAATGATCTAGCAAATATCCCCAAAGGCAAGGCTATTGTATTGTTCAATCACGACCTACTTTTGAATGATAGCGACTTGATATTGAGATCTAAAGGAAACCAAATAGATTTGAGTGAGTACAATGTAAAAGCATGGGTATATGGGCATTGGCATATAAATCATATAAAAAAACACCACAACGGGCTACTCTCTGTTTGTTCCTCACCTCCCGACAAGGGAGGGATAGATCATTCGCCATCTACCTTTCGTGTTTTTCGTTTCAACAAACAGGGAGTTATGAGTATAGAAAATAGATATACCTATATAGACAAGCTCATTACATGCGTTTATCCAAATGATAGAGAGATGGCAAGCTCAAAAAACGAATATCTACCAATATCTGCCAATGCCTACAACACCACTTCAGCCATTGTAAAAATGGATTACACATTAGATCAAACATCTACCAAAAAATGGCATAAGATGAGCCAAAATAGCGAATGGAATTGGACTGCCAAGCACAAGATGTCACCTACAAACACAGAATATCCGCAATCAATGGAGCTCAAAGTAAGAGCCCAAACGGCTTCTGGAAAAATTATTGAAACTAAAACTGCTTTTAACTATAGCAATCAACAAATAGTGGTGAATAATACGTCGGGAGAATGGCTAAATTTGAGGGGCAATGCCGCTCACGATAGCCTACCTAATAATAAAGCAACAACCAATTTGCAACATGCCTGGATCACCAACATTGGTGCGCCAATATTTATGACTTCGCCCATAATTGCCGACAACAAGGTGTTTATAGCTTCTATCGATGATGCCCAACTTGACAAATGTGGTGTATATGCTATCGATGCCTTGAGTGGCAATCTGCTGTGGCAATACAAAACACTCAACTCTATCAAAAACACCATAGTATATGCCAAAGGAAAGGTATTTGCTACCGACACCCAAGGTAGAGTTTATGCCATAGATGCCCAAAATGGTAGCTTGGTATGGATATATCAATTGGCAGTAGCCAAACTCCCTGCCATTATTGAGGGCATGGTCACTGATGGCGAACTTATTTTTGCTGGATCTGGACATGGCTTGTGTGCTCTCAAAGCAGACGATGGCACCGTATTGTGGACAAATACGGAATGGAAACAACAAGAAGGCACTAGCTCAACAATGACACTGGGCGATGGAGTCTTGCTTACAGGTGCTCATTGGGGAGCATTGTATGCGCATGATGCTTATACTGGCAAACTACTGTGGAAGAGGTCGGATTTAGGCCTTCGCTTTAGAGATGGCTCGGCCACTTATAGAGATGGGCGTTTTTACATAGCCTCCGCCAAGCACCTCTTTGTGATTGCTTCCCACAGTGGCGATATAGAGCACATGCGACTGAGTGAATATGAATTTAATTCGGCAAGCTCGCCACTGCTGTTTGAAAATAAATGGATTACTGGCACATCCAAGAATGGTATACTTGCATTCGATCAAAAAAGCTTAAGTCCTATTTGGAAACACCATACGCTACCTGCCTTATTCTATACCGTCCCTTACAGCAAAAACAATGAACAATCGGTAGAGGTTTCGCCAGTCATAAATGGCTCTTATGTATATTCTGGAGCATCCGATGGCTGGCTCTATGTGCTGGATGTGGATTCGGGAAATGTGCTGTGGAAAACAAATTTGGGTGCTCCCATATTCTCTTCTGTTGCTCTTTGTGGGCGATTGCTCATAGTAGCCGATTTTTCGGGCAATGTGCATGCTTTTATGATGTAGGCATGTTGGCTTAATTACAAAAAAAAACCACAAGAACTTATCATTCTTGTGGTTTTTGTCGTCCTTTATTCTTTTTCTAAAGTGATGTCGGTTTTTGGCGTGGAATATTTTTTTGAGGCTATATATGTCTTTGTTTCGTCGATTTCTTTTTGAGTAATTGTAAAATTATATTTAGCATAATCATCGAGTTCGATGTTGCCAATATAAAAAAATCCCCATTGATCAAAGAAATCTGTTAAGTCTATTTTTGTTACGTCACAGGCTATTTTAATAAAATCAAACATGTTCATTATTGATTCGTTTCCCTTTCCTGCCATTGGCTGATTGCGCATTTGCTCCATCACATCAGCATAGAAATCGGCCTGTCCATTTTTACTAAAATACAATTGCAACTGCCAAAAAGGCACCAATCTATTGAATACATCGGGATCTTGCAGATAAGATATTTTAGGACTTGATTCTATAATGCTTGCGCGAGCCTTCGCATAATTGTCTTGTTCTTTGAGTCGGCTTTTATTGCCCATTGCGGCACTGGTATATAGTGAAAATATATTGTTGCTCACTTCTGTCATTCCTCCCCATGTGATTTGTGGCATTTGCAACACATGCCCCACTTCGTGACAAAAACCCCAACAGGGATCGCCAGAAATCACAACATTTGGGTTGGCAACCATATTCATGGTGCCTTTGTCGCCTAAGTAGGCAACGCCATCTTTGTCGCGAAACATGTAATAATTGAAATTTACTCTTGCCAAAATTCTATTGTCGGGTATTTTATTGTATTTAACCAAGCCCATAAGAGAATATTGCTCGTGCAGCATCTTATCGTAATTCCCTATTAGTTCTGTTCCTTGGTTGTAGGTAAATTCCTTAAAATACTCTACGGGGTAGGCTACTTGAATATACTTGCCTCTGGCATCCATTATAGGGCTTATAGCATTATCGAGCAGGCTATTCCAATCCGAATTTGAATGAATGCTGCTATCGAAAAACCCATTTACCTTGCCCGAAATAAAATGCACCTTGATGGGAGAGGCTGTCTTGGGATTGTTGTCGAAATAGCTGATATATGCGTTGCCAGCTTTGAGTATATTTACAATATTTACGCCTTCGTGAAGCTCTATTTCTTGTTTTTTCAAGCCCCATCCATTGGGGTCTTTGGTGGGCTCTATTCCTTGGGCAGGTTTGCGCATCAATTCAGGAACAAGCAAACTGATAGATTTTCCTTCTGTATTTCCTACCAAAATGATTGCCTCGCCCTGTTCGAGATACATGCCGGTAATATTTTCATATTGGCTAAATCCATTGCCTAGTTTCAGATCCTCAGCCAGTGCTTGGACAGAGGCATAAGCCTTATATGATGCGGCCCTGTAGGTTTTGTCATAGGTTTTGTCCAACAAGCCTTTTGCGAGTAATCGCAGGTCTGGGTTTTTGATTTTTTTTAAGTCTTTAGCTTTAAATCCAGATTTGAGTTCCGAACAAGTAGCATCCGTAAAATAGGGGATGCTCAATTCTATCGTTTTCTTGGTATCACTAGCATAAACCTGCATCAATGAAGAGAAAGAAAAAAATAGTACTGCAAGAGAGAAATAAAATTTGTCTGTTTTCATAAGTTTGTTCCTTTAATAATTTAACAAGGTATATTTTCTATTCTTTTTTGATGCCTTCCTCCTTCAAAAGCTGTATCTAAGAAAATCTTAACGCTTTTTTTCGCCTCTTCTTTGTCTATAAATCGTCCGGGAAACACCAATATATTGGCATCATTATGAGCCCTAGCCAAACGGGCTATTTCAGACTCCCAGCACAAGGCGGCTCTTACCGACTGATGCTTATTGAGGGTCATACTTATGCCGTTGCCGCTTCCGCAAATGGCAATTCCTGGATATACCTCGCCCCTTTCGAGGGCAGAAGCCAATTGGTGTGCAAAATCTGCGTAATCGCAACTTTTTGTGCTGCGAGTTCCAAAATCTTGATAAGCAATATTGTTTTTTTCAAGATAGTCTTTGATGTATTCTTTTAGTTCAAATCCTGCATGGTCGGCACAAATTCCAATTTTCATCTTATCCTAATAATGATTTAACTTGTTGATAAACGTTCTCTTTAGTAAATCCCAATTTTTCGTCAAGTACTTTGTAGGGAGCAGAAAATCCAAATGATTCCAAGCCCCAAATTTTTCCTGACGAACCAACCAATCCTGCCAGTGTTACTGGAAGACCTGCCGTAAGACCAAAAATCTTTACTCCCGACGGTATAACCGACAATTGGTATGCCTCACTCTGCGAACGAAACAATCCCTCTGAGGGCACTGAAACAATTCTTATTTTTAATCCGTCCGTTCTCAACAATTCGGCACCTTCTACCAAGGTAGCAACTTCCGAACCCGAGGCCAACAAAACGACATCCGTTTCTCCTCCATCACAGGAAACTATATACCCTCCTTTTTGCGACTGCAGTGCAGACTCGTAGGCCGATCCTTGGCAAGGAAGATCATTTATATTCTGACGTGAAAAAATCAAGCCCGTAGGGGTATGCGTATTTTCCATAGCCAATTTCCAAGCTACTGTAGCCTCATGAACATCGGCCGGACGGAGCACCAGCATAGAGTTGTGTCCCTTGTGGTTTTGCAATTTTTCCATCAAGCGTATTTGTGCCTCCTGCTCTACGGGCTCGTGCGTTGGTCCGTCCTCTCCTACCCTGAAAGCATCGTGCGTCCAAATAAATTTTACGGGCTGCTCCATAAGTGCTGCCATGCGTATGGCGGGCTTCATATAATCTGAAAAAACAAAAAAAGTGGCGCAAGCAGCAATCACTCCACCATACAGCGACATGCCAATACTCAAACAGGCCATTGTCAATTCAGAAACTCCCGATTGCAAAAACGAACCCGAAAAATCGTCTCTTGTAAATGCCTTTGTATGCTTCAAAAATCCATCGGTCTTGTCGGAGTTAGAAAGGTCGGCAGAGGTAACTATCATATTTTCTACCTGATGTGCCAATGTGGCGAGCACTGTTGCCGAAGCCGTCCGGGTAGCCTGATTAGGTTTTTGAATAATACCCTCCCAATTGACCTTAGGAGTAGCTCCCGACAACCAAAAATTGTACTTTGCAGCCAATTCTGGATTAGCCTGAGCCCATACCTTATCCTGCTTGCTACTTTCTTCGCGCATCTTGCTTAGCTCTTCACTTCTTTGTTGGTAAAGCGCCGCCACTTCAGCAAATATTTGAAAAGGATTGGCAGGGTCGCCTCCCATATTGAGTATGGATTTTTCGTACGAAGCACCACATTCGCCCAGGGGCATTCCGTGGGTAGCACATTTGCGCTCGAAGCTAGAACCATCGGCAGCAACTGCGCCCTTGCCCATAATTGTTTTACCGATAATAAGTGTGGGCTGTGCGCATTCTTTTTGAGCCTCTTGAAGAGCCTTTCTTATTGCGTCGGCATCATTGCCATCAATACAAAGGGTTTTCCAGCCCCACGATTGGTATTTCATAGACACATCTTCACTCGTTACCTCTTTGGTGTCGGTAGAAAGTTGTATGTCGTTGGAATCATAAAACATAATCAAATTGTGGAGTCCCAAGTGACCTGCAATACGTCCGGCTCCCTGAGAGATCTCCTCTTGCACCCCTCCATCTGATATAAAGGTGTAAATTTTTTGTGTCAATTCACCTCCCAAACGGGCATTGGTAAACTTGGCAGCTATAGCCGCCCCAACGGCAAAGGTATGCCCCTGCCCTAGTGGCCCAGAGGTGTTTTCTATACCTCGCATCACATCCACTTCGGGATGACCTGGCGTAGGGCTTCCCCACTGTCTGAACTGCTGCAAGTCGGCCATACTGAATTTGCCGCTCAATGAAAGCACGGCATAAAGCATAGAAGACATATGCCCAGGATCAAGGAAAAAACGGTCGCGACCTGCCCATGTAGGATCCTTGGGATCGTAGACCAAAAACTCACTGAAGAGTACGTTGATGAAATCTGAGCCACCCATAGCTCCTCCCGGATGACCCGATTTTGCGCGCTCTACCATAGATGCAGCCAATATGCGAATATTATCTGCCGCCTTGTTCATCAAAACTTTGTTGTTCATTTTATTGTATATTATCGTATATTTTATGCACTGCAATTAAAGTATGTGCAAAGGTAGTAAAAAAAAAATGGTCTTGCTCCTACAAATTGAAGGATCAAGACCATTTTTTATTAATCAGCATTTAGTTGTCAATCCTCTATTCGCCTGGCTCCATCTTTAATAATAACATCATAGACTTTGGGCTTGATAGAAAATTTCTTCTCATAGGCTTCTGTAGCTTTGGCGATAAAGGCATCGTACAAACTATCTTTTACAAGATTGATAGTACAACCACCAAAGCCACCGCCCATAACCCTAGAGCCTGTTACCCCACATTGCTTCGCAATATCATTGAGGAAATCCAATTCAGGACAACTCACCTCATATTTCTTGCTTAAGCCCTCGTGAGTGCCATACATTTTTTGCCCTACGGTCTCGTAATCGCCCTTTGTCAAGGCATCACAAGCATCCAGCAGTCGCTGAATTTCCTCTATCACAAATTCTGCGCGCATATAGTCTTCGGCATCCACATCTGTTTTCACGGCTTTGAGCATATCCATATTGGCATCTCTAAGTAGTTTTACTTCGGGATGTTTTTTGGCAATAGCGGCAACTACCGTTTCGCAAGATTCTCGGCGCTTGTTGTAGGCCGAAGATGCCAATTCGTGGGTAACACAGGTGTTTAGCAATACTACCTTATAGCCTTTAGGGTCGAAAGGAACATATTCGTATTCCAAGGAGCGACAATCCAAACGCATCAGGGAACCTTCTTTGCCAAAACAAGAGGCAAATTGATCCATAATACCACATTTTACGCCACAATAATTATGCTCTGTAGCCTGCCCTATTTTTGCTAATTCAAACCTATCGAAACCTAGCTTATAAATATCATTCAGGGCAAAGCCAAAACAACTCTCCAAAGCTGCCGACGACGACATGCCTGCTCCTAGCGGAACATCGCCCGCAAAAACAGCATCAAAACCCGGAATGACAGCGCCCCGCTTGATCATTTCGCGACAAACGCCAAAAATATATCGCGACCAGCTTGGGGATGGCATGTCTTTCTCCTCCAAACCAAACTCGCAAGACTCTTCCAAATCTAAGGCATAAGCCCTAACCTTATTGTAGCCATTGGGCTTAATCTCGCAATACATGGCCTTATCTATAGCCCCTGGAAGCACAAAGCCGCCATTGTAATCGGTGTGCTCTCCTATTATATTGATGCGCCCGGGAGCTGTATAAACATTGCCCGCAGCTCCATATAGAGACTTGAATTTTTCTCTAATTTGTGTTGTTTCCATTTTCAAAAAAATAATTTTGTTGTTTTTCAACTAGGGGTGTAAACCCCTAGCAATATTATAAACCATTATAATTATCAATTTACTCTACGGGTATATCTTTATTTACATTCTTACTACCTATCAAAGCATAGTATAGCAAATAAGCCAAACTGGCAAAAACCACCCAGTAGCTAGATATATAACCAGCCTTGTCGGCAACTGCATTTTGTATGAGTGGCAATATGCCTCCTCCACAAACCATGGTCATAAAGATACCGGAGGCGGCGGCTGTATATTTGCCCAAACCTTCTACGGCAAGATTAAAAATACCTCCCCACATAACCGATGTACACAAACCTATCAACACCAAGAACATAGCAGCTATAGGCACTTCTGCAGATCCCATAGAAATACCTCCCGTGGCTCCTGTTTGGATAATGGGCATGGAAACTTTTGTAGAAATTGAGCTAAACATAGCTCCCAAAACTAAAACTAATCCTAGTGCTGAAGCTGCTGTTAGCATCGTCTTACTCGAAACTTTACCTGCAATGGAAGCCCCAATAAAACGACCGATAAGCATCAAAAACCAATAGGTGCCGACAACAAAACCTGCGGTAGTACTCGCCGTATCCGGATTCATTTCTGAAGCTTCAGCATCTGCCAAAAACATCATCAAGGTACCTGGTACACCTACTTCTACGCCCACGTAAATGCCTACGGCAACAGCTCCCAAAACTAGGTGGCGGAATGACCATGCACTATACGCGGATTTTAATACCGACTTAGTGGCTTTTTCTATATGAGGCTCAGGAATGCTAACAAGATTTAACACAACAAATACAATGGCAAAAATACCCATCGCAATATACATAATAGGATATATATCGGTAATGTTGGCCTTCACCACTTCGCCCGCCAATGCTCCTACCAATATAGGTACAATGGTACCGCACAGTGAATTGAAAGATCCGCCAATTTGAATCAATTGGTTGCCCTTCTTTCCTCCACCTCCTAGGGTGTTCAACATCGGGTTGACTACCGTATTGAGCATACACATAGAAAGACCAGCCACAAATGCACCACAAAGATAGATGGCAAAACTTTCAGCATGTCCCGAAAGATATTGGATGCCTACTCCAACAAATCCGACGACTATAGCT
This sequence comes from Bacteroidales bacterium, assembly GCA_003851245.1. Taxonomy (GTDB): domain Bacteria; phylum Bacteroidota; class Bacteroidia; order Bacteroidales; family Azobacteroidaceae; genus BHEP01. Next base: position 16,211 of record BHEP01000044.1, read on the forward strand.
ATCAAGGCGGTTTTTTTGTAACCCACCTTCTGCAACAACATACCTGCGGGAATACCCATACAGGCATAGGCGATGAAATTACCAAAATTGCCCAGCATTCCCATAAAATTGGATACGCCAAATTGGCTTTTTAATACAATACCCATGGGTGCTGCAAGATTTGTGACAAAGGAGATCATCCCAAAAAGAAGGATCATCATGATAATAGGTACCAACTGATTTTTTTGATTTTGTTGTGTCATAATAATTGTTTTTGAATTGTTTTTAAATTGTTTATAGAATTAATTTTTATAATATTATTTCTTAGTATTTGTCTATGGAAAATAGATACGCCGTTTTACTCTCAAATGTGTCTTCCGGACGAAGCACGACACTTGGATAAATAGATTTGTTGATGCTGTCGGGAAAATGCTGAGTTTCTAAGCATAATGCCGAACGCATAGGATAGGTTTTGCCATCCTTGCCGGCAAAAGAACCATCCATCCAATTGCCTGTATAAAGCTGTACACCTGGTTCTGTGGTAAATACCCTCATCATTATATCCGTTTTGGGAGATGTCACTTGGGCACAAAATGATAGCTCCTTGCCCTCTTTATTCAATCGAAAGCAGTGATCGTAGCCTTTGCCAAATATTAAAGCCTCAAATTTTTCATCTATTCTTTCGCCTATCTCACGAGGAGTCATAAAGTCCATGGGCGTTCGTCCAACCATGGCTGCTTTGCCATAAGGAATTGAGGTCTCGTCGGTGGGCAAATAAGTATCGGCATTTATTAGCAAAATATGATCGTCAATAGACGGATCGCCCGCTCCCGAAAGATTGAAATAAGAATGATTGGTTAAATTGATAATCGTGGCCTTGTCGGTAGTGGCTTTGTAAATAATCTCTAGCCCATTATCATTATACAATTTATAACGAATAGTAGTCGAAAGGTTTCCTGGGAAGCCCTCTTCACCGTCTTTCGACAAATAATGCAACTCTATGCTGCTATCATCTACTTGCTTGACATCCCAAACAACTGCATTAAAACCCTTGATGCCTCCATGCAAATTGTTGGGCCCGTTGTTTACTGCCAGCGTATACTCTTTATCGTCTAAGGTAAATTTTCCATTAGCTATACGATTGCAGGTGCGTCCACAAACTCCCCCAAAATATGGCTCCTTAGAAACCAAATACTCATCGATGCTCGAATGTCCCAAAACCACATCTACCATTTTACCCTCTCTGTTGGGCACATGCAGGGATACAATCTTAGCGCCATAGTTGCATATCGTCATCTCTAAACCATTGTCGTTGCGAAGAATAAACAAATCTACATCTTTACCATCAATGGTTTTTTTAAAGTCGTCAGACCGCAAACCTCCCAAACTTATTCTTCGTGTTTCTTTTTTTTCCATGGCTCAAACAATATAATTTTAATTCGTAAATTATGAAATTTCTATTTTGAATTGCAAATATATAATTAAATTAGGTATTTTCACATTATTTTTGATACAATTAAAAAATAATAACGCAAAAATCTTACTTTTGTACAAAAAAAAACATACTTCATGCGCATAGATATCATCACCGTACTTCCTCAAATATTGGAAAGCCCCCTCGGACATTCCATACTCAAAAGAGCTCAAGACAATGGTTTAGTAGAAATAGTGCTGCACGATTTGAGGGACTATTCTCTCAACAAGCATAGAAAAGTAGACGATTATCCCTTTGGTGGAACTGCTGGCATGGTCATGCAATGCGAACCCATAGATAAGGCTATAAGCCTGCTAAAGGAGCAAAGACAGTATGATGAAATAATCTATACCTCGCCCGACGGAGAAACTTTCAAACAGGCTACGGCCAACGAGCTATCCCTTGCCCAAAATTTAATCATTCTATGTGGTCATTATAAGGGTATAGATTATCGCATAAGAGAGCATCTCATTACCCGAGAAATATCTATTGGCGACTATGTGCTCACTGGGGGCGAGCTGGCCGCGGCCATCATTACAGACGCTATCGTAAGGCTTATTCCTGGCGCTATTGGCGACGAACAATCGGCTCTCTCCGACTCCTTTCAAGACAATTTGCTGGCACCGCCAATATATACCAGACCTGCCAACTATAAGGGATGGGAAGTCCCAGAAATACTGCTTTCTGGTCACCAAGCCAAAATACAAGAATGGGAACTACAACAGGCCATAGATAGAACCAAGCGATTGAGACCCGATTTGGAATGAATTGGCACGTATTAATACGAAAATAGAACAAAAAACCTTAGTTTTGTTTACTTTTTTAATACTATTATACACTATATGAGAGAAAAAAACCCTACCTTTGCAGATGTGGTTAAAAATTTAACTTGATGAATTGGCAAAACCAATACAATTCACACTGCAAGATTTGCTTGGCCTAAGTTTTAAATCTGAAAGTAGGGTTTTTGAAACGCAACAAATAAAATTACAACTAAAATAAAAATTTATGAAAAGAATGACTCTTTTTCTGCTATGCTTTTTTGTAAGTATAGGCTTGGCAATTGGTCAAAACGCTAGAATTACAGGTGTCGTCATTGATGAAAATGGCGAAACTGTGATTGGTGCATCAATAGTGGTCAAAGGCACTCAAGTGGGTACTGTTACCGATATTGATGGCAAATTTAGTATTGATGCCGATGGCAAAATACTCGTCATTTCATCCATTGGAATGGTAAGGCAAGAGATTAAGGCGACTCCTAATATGAGAGTGGCTCTTAGTGAAGATACAAGGCTACTAGACGAGGTGATAGTTGTGGCTTTTGGAACAGCTAAAAAATCTGCATTTACAGGCTCTGCAGCAACAATTAAAAGTGAAGACATAACAAAGAGACAAACATCTAATGTAACCAATGCCTTGGCTGGACAAGTTGCAGGAGTGCAAATTACAAATAGTAATGGACAACCAGGAAGTGGGTCTAATATTCGCATAAGAGGCATTGGGTCTATGGCTGCCAGTAACACTCCTCTTTTTGTGGTAGATGGTACTCCCTTTGATGGCGACATATCCTCCATAAATAGTCAAGACATAGAGTCGATGACTATTCTTAAAGATGCTGCATCAAATGCTCTCTATGGTGCAAGGGGTGCAAATGGAGTTGTCATTATAACCACCAAACGAGGAACTTCAAAAGAAGCTATTATCAACTTCGATGCAAAATGGGGACGAAATTCTAAAGCTGTCTCTAATTATGATGTTATCAACTCGCCGTCAACATACTACGAAAAAGTTTACGAGGCAATATATAACAGCAAATACGATGGAAATAATGCTGCTGAAGCCAATAAATATAGCAACGACAATATGTTCACAAATTCAAATGGAGGTGCTGGATATCAAGTTTATAGCTTCCCTCAAGGAGAATCTTTTATAGGCATGAATGGCAAAATGAATCCAAATGCAAGCCTAGGATATAAAGATGCACAATATTATTATACGCCAGACAATTGGGAAGACGAATTGTTTAATAGTGACAACCTCCGACAAGAATACAATGTCAATATCAGTGGCAGATCAGACAAAATTAACTACTACATGTCGGCTGGATACCTAGAAGATTCAGGGATAATTCCAGGCTCAGGATTTGAACGCTATTCTTCGAGATTAAAAGCAGATTACCAGGCCAAAAAATGGCTTACAATAGGAGGAAACATATCGTATACAAACTACGACAGTAACTATCCTGCCAATCAAACCTTAAATAGTTCTTCTGCCAATCTATTCTATGTCACCAATATGATGGCACCCATCTACCCTCTTTACGTCAGAAATGTGGATGGCAACATCAAAAAAGACAAATTAGGTTATACAGTGTATGATTTTGGAGACAAAACATCTACAAATTTCAAGCGCCAATTCATGAGTGGTTCAAATCCTGCGTCAGTGCTCGAGCTGGATAGAAGAAATTACTTGGCAGATGTTTTTAGCAGTAAGTGGAATGCTAATTTTGATATTTACGAGGGCTTAAAGGCAACTATAAATATAGGTTTCAATGCAGAAAACACTCGATACAAACGACTTTACAATGCATATTATGGACAATATGCAGCCACAGGAGGAATTGCTTATGCTGGGGCAAATAGGACCTCTAGTATCAACAAGCAATACCTAGCAAGCTACAACAAAACAATTTTAGACAAGCACAATTTTGATATACTGGCTGGATACGAAGGCTACGACTACAAATATCAATACCTCAGAGGTAGCAAAGAAAAGCTATTCAACCCCGATATCGATGAGATAGACAATGCTATAATAAATCCTTCAATAAGCTCCAAGACCGACACTTATGCTACAGAGGGTTATCTTTCGCGAATACAATACGATTATGATAGTAAATATTTTGCCTCTGCATCTTATCGCCGCGATGCCTCCTCCCGATTTGAGAAAGACAGCAGGTGGGGAAATTTTTGGAGCCTTGGAGGTGCTTGGATACTAAACAAAGAAGATTTTTTATCGGATATTGCGTGGATAGAGACCCTGAAATACAAAATCAGCTATGGAGTTCAAGGCAATGATGCGCTATTGTATTCAGACAATTCTACTATTAACTATTACCCTTCGCAAGATCAGTATGAAATATCAGAAAGCAATGGAGAATTTGCTTCCAATCTATCTTATAAGGGCAATAAAGATATCACTTGGGAAACCTCTCACAGTTTTAATACTGGCTTTGAATATGCCCTTTTTAAGGGAAAAGTAGCTGGATCAATTGAATATTTCTCGCGCAAAACTACCGACATGCTTTATTATTTACCCGTGTCCCCATCTTTAGGATATTCCAAAATGCCAATGAATATAGGCTCAATGATAAATAAAGGCCTTGAATTTGATATAAACGCAGAAATATACCAGAATAAAAATTTTGCTTGGAATCTTAATTTTAATGCAACTCATTTCAAAAATAAGATACTAGAGCTTGAAGAGTCGCTAAAAGGAGAACTTATAGATGGCTCCCGTATCTACCAAGAAGGAGAGTCTATGTACCAAATGTATTTGCGCCGATACGCAGGAGTGAACGCCGAGACAGGGCAATCCCTATGGTTCAAAGATGAGACAGATGTCGATGGCAATATAACAGAAGTTATCACCACTGACTCTTGGGCGGATGCTACTCGCTATGGCAGTGGTGATATTCTACCCTCTGTTTATGGAGGCTTCGGAACTTCAATCAAATTTTTTAGTTTTGATTGTTCTGCAGCTTTTGCCTATCAAATAGGAGGAAAAATATACGACAATACATATTCTGTCTTGATGCACCAAGGCGATTCACAATCAGCAGGTATTAACTGGCACAAGGATATTCTAAACTCTTGGAGTACAGAGAATAAAAACTCCGATATACCAAGAGTAAACGCTTCTGACAAAAATACAAACTATTCGTCAGATCGCTTTCTAATAAGCTCCGACTATTTGAGCTTACAGAACATTACATTTGGATATACTTTACCAAAGAAATTTGCCCAAAAAATAGACCTTTCTTCTCTTAGAGCCTATGTTGTAGGCGACAACTTGGGGCTTTTTGCAAAAAGAACAGGTCTGGATCCTCGCCAATCATATACAACTACAGGATCATACTCTTACTCCCCCATGCGCTCTATTTCTGTTGGAGTATCGGTTTCTTTTTAATTTTTTAAATAATAAAATGAATTTCAATATGAAAAATTTTAATATATATATAGCCGTATTGGCTGGACTGTTTCTATTTGGATGCAGCGATTTAGATACATTTCCCGAAGGGGGAACAGTTACAGAAGATCAAAAAAAAGAGGTGGTTAGTAAAAATCCCGAAATGTTAAGATCTGATGTAACAGGCCTATATGCTAGCCTAATAAAACTAAACACTTTGGGAGGATCTACTACACAGCACTACGACTTTGGCCATGCTGGAGTCTGCTTGATGTTAGAAGCCTCAGGACAGGATATGCCTGCCCCTAATTCTGCATACAACTGGTTTAGCGGATCAATGATATTCGATAACCGCTTAGAAACTGGCAACAACCCCAATTTTATATGGAAATCTTTCTACAATCATATAAAAGCTGCCAACAATATATTGGAAATAGTTACATCTGATACTGAAGACCCTACACTAAAATCTTTCAGAGGACAGGCTCTTGCGTCTAGGGCTTTCGACTACCTACATTTGGCACAAATATACCAATTTACCTACAATGAAAATGAAGATAAGCCAGCAGTTCCCATTGTTACAGAAAAAATAACACAAGAGCAGAGCAAAAACAACCCTAGGGCTTCCTTAAAAGATGTTTATGAGCTAATTATAGCGGATCTTGATGAAGCAATAATACTTCTAGAGACTTTTAATAGACCTGCAAAAGATGTGATAGACCAAAAAGTGGCTTATGGACTTAGGGCTAGGGCACACCTACTCATGCAAAATTGGCAAAAAGCTGCACAAGATGCAGAGAAAGCAATGCAAGGAGCATCTCCATATTCCTTACAAGAAATTTCAAACCCTGCATTCAACAGTGCCTTGGCTTCTTCTTGGATTTGGGGAAATATAATTTCTGAAACAAATGATGTAGTGAGAAGCGGTATAGTAAATTGGCCATCACACCTATGCTCTCTAACTGGCAACGGATATACAACACTTACTGGTACTTATCGTTGGATAAACAATAAACTCTGGGATGAGATCCCCTCTACCGACGCTAGAAAAGGTTGGTGGGTAGATCAAAACTTGAAATCTCCCTTGGTTGACAATATGAAAGTAACATCTGGTGGCAAAGAATACTCAGCTGCTGAATGGTTTAAATGGGATCCTTATACCAATGTCAAATTTGGTTCCTATAAAGACGTTCCAAATAATACTCTCAACGCCTCTGATTGGCCCTTAATGAGGGCTGAAGAAATGATACTTATCAGAGCAGAGGGTATGGCAATGAGTGGAAATGTAGCAGAAGCTAAAGCTATACTTGAAAACTTTGTTAGAACATATAGAGATCCTTCATATACATGCAATGCTGCAAGCTCCATTGCAATGCAAGATGAGATTTGGTTTCAACGTCGCATAGAACTTTGGGGTGAAGGCTTTTCTTTCTTTGACTTACAAAGGTTAAGAAAACCAATGGATAGAAGTGGTGCAACTACTTTCCCCGAAATAACCAGATATAATCTTCCTGCAGAATCAAAAATTTTCTTATGGCTAATACCTGAAAGTGAAATCACCGCCAATGAGGGTATTTCTGAAGCTCAAAATAACGAGAGGGTTAATCCTCCAAAAATATAAAAAAAAGAGGCTGCCCAAATGGGCAGCCTCTTTTTTTTATAAACAATTGGGTAAATTGACTTAGTAGTCTTACC
>BHEP01000045.1 GCA_003851245.1 Bacteroidales bacterium
AAATATCTTAATTATTCTTTGTGAATATTGAAAGCCTAAAAAAGCTATTGGAATTTTGATTATTTAATTGTAATAAGCTAATTAACAGCAGTTTGTATTTATTGACGTATTTTTGACGTATAAATAAATTTGTATTGACGTATTTTAGAATAGAATAAAGAGACTTTCTATGCATTTTAAGTATATATATTTGTCGCTAGTTAACAAAAACAATTGAATCTTAAAAAATAAAAATGTACTAATATATAATTATAAGAATATGAAAATAAACCTTTTTTTTAGAGCTTCTATTGCATTAGCATGCATATTATTGCTATCGGCACACAGTTTGCCAGTATCGGCAAGCAACAGCGGATTAAAAAACGCTTCCAAAGAAAATAGTATTTCACAACAGTCAGCCAACAAAGTGAGTGGGATAGTATCCGACGAAAATGGCGAAACCTTAATCGGAGTGTCAGTATCGATAAAAGGAACCCAAATAGGAACCGTTACCGATACAGATGGACGCTACTCGGTAAACGCATCATCAGGAGCAATACTAATATTTAAATACATAGGATTTAATACTCAAGAAGAAACCATTGTAGGAAGCTCTCTCAACATAACACTCTCAACATCGCAACAGCTACTTGACGAAGTCATTGTTGTTGGGTATGGAATTCAAAAAAAGAGCGTCGTAACGGCCGCTATAAGCAGTGTCAAAGCCGCAGATTTGGGAAAAGCTGCTCCTTCGAGAGTAGAAAATGTATTGAAAGGGCAAGTGTCGGGAGTGCAAATAACATCAAACTCAGGGCAGCCAGGAGCCGCTTCAAGTGTTCGTATCAGAGGAATGGGTACAATAAACAACAGCGACCCACTATATATAATCGATGGAATGGCAGTAGATGGTGGTATAAACAATATTAACCCCAGTGATATCGAATCTATAGAAGTGCTTAAAGATGCCGCTTCGGCAGCAGTTTATGGGTCGCGTGCTGCCAATGGTGTGATATTGATAACTACAAAAAACGGAACAAAAGGCAAGACCAAAATAAACTATGATATGAGCTATGGATTGCAAAATCCATGGAAGAAAAAATCGGTTCTTAACGCCCAACAATATATGACAATTCGCAATGAAATGGAAACAAATGACGGAGGTGATCCGATATATTTGCAAAGCGAACTTATTGCAGCCAAAAACGGACAAGTAACAAATACAAACTGGCAAGATGAGGTGTTTAACAGCGATGCGCCAGTAGTAAATCATCAATTGAGTATATCGGGTGGAAACGATAAATCTTCATTTTTCCTTTCTCTAGGATATTTCGACCAAGAAGGCATCATTGGAGGTAATTATGGAGTATCCAACTACAACCGATGGACCATACGTGCAAACAATATATACGAAATATTGAATACCCAAAAGGAAAGAAGCTTTCTCAACAAAGTGTCAGTGGGCATGAATGTTAGCTATGCAAGAGCCAAATCTACGGGAGTGCCTGGAGGCACAAATTCGGAGTTTGGGTCAGTGTTAGGAAGTGCCATTGGTCTGTCGCCTTTGATGGATGTGTATGCCTCAGCAGATAGGGCAGCAGCTATTTTGGCTGCCCATCCTTATGCCGTTACCAATGCCGATGGACGTGTGTATGAAACTTCTCCAGCCGGATTTCAGGAAATTGTAAATCCCCTGGGATTGCTCGAAAGACCTGATAGAAATCGAAACAATGAAGATAAATTTATTGGTACCTTTTTTGCTGAGATAGATCTGCTCAAGAACTTAAAATTTAAGACTAGTTATGGAGTAGATTTAGCGTTTTGGGGAGCTGACGGATATAGGTTTCCATACTATTTGTCCGATATGATAAAAGCCGAAAACGAATCAGAAACATTTGCTACATCATCAATGAATAGAGGATCTACTTGGCAGCTAGAGAATATATTAACATATAATTTTGTATTGTCCGACAAGCACAACTTTGCATTACTCGCAGGACAATCTGCTCGCAAAGGCAGAACTCGCAACCTATATGGGCAAGATTTTGATTTGCTGGCCTATATACCTTCAATGGCTACAATAAACTCAGCTACAGCAATGCGCGATTTGGAAAGAACAACAGGAGGAACAAGCACCAGCACGCTAGCCTCATATTTTGGACGTGCCGACTACAACTTTGATGAAAGATATATGCTCCAAGCTACAGTGCGAAGAGATGGATCCGACAAATTTGGTGCAAACAACAAATGGGGAACATTCCCATCCGCCTCATTGGGTTGGAATGTATCTAATGAAACTTTCGTCAAAGATGCTATTCCCAATTGGCTAAGCTATATGAAATTGCGTGCTAGCTGGGGCATCAATGGCAATCAAAACATAGAACAATTTGCTTATGCAAGCCTAATGGATGGTGGACAAAACTATTATTATGGCACAGGCAATGACGAACAAATGATTTATGGAACTAGCGGAGGACGCATACCCAACCCTAATCTCAAATGGGAAGAATCCACACAAACAAACATTGGTACCGACTTAAGATTCTTAAACAATGCACTCACCTTCACTTTTGATTATTATAAAAAAAGAACCGAAGGCATGCTAAAAGAACAACCAATACCGGGATATGTAGGAAAAAGACCTCCAATAGCAAATGCAGGAACAATGGAAAATTGGGGGCTAGAATTTGACCTAGGATATCGCTTTTCGGTATCCGACTTCAATTTTGGTGTAAAAGCAAACGCCTCTTATATGCAAAATAAATTAATAGATCTAGGCATGCCCGTGGGCTGGGAGTCGTGGGGTGGATCAGGAGCTGCAGGCCTTGACGACTTTATTTTTGCACGCAACAATATGACTTGGCCATATTTTTATGGCTGGAAAACAGACGGACTGCTACAAACACAGCAAGAAGCTGACGAATACAACTCAAAATATGGAGCAAATGCAATGCCTGGAGATGTACGTTTTGTAGATATCGATGGCAACAATGTGATTGATGATAAAGACAGAACCGAAATTGGAAAAGGAACCCCCGATTGGAGCTTTGGATTCACATTAAATGCCGAATATAAAGGGTTTGATATGTATACCTTCTTTCAGGGAGTGACAGGGAACAGTATTTTTGACGTCTCGCAAAGAGCAGACATTCCTGGTATAAACCGTCCTTCGTGGATTCTCGATAGATGGACCAGCGAAGGGAGCTCAAATTTTATACCCCGAATGACAAGGCTCAACGAAAACCGAAATTGGAGATCCTCGGACCTATACATCAAAGACGGTTCATATTGCCGACTCAAGAACATGCAAATCGGATACACAGTGCCTGCCAACATAATTAAAAAAGCAGGACTAGAAAGGTTAAGAATATACATAGGTGCCGAAAATTTGTTTACCATCACAGGCTATGATGGCTTTGATCCCGAAATAGGAAGTAATAACGATGGCGACAACAGAGATCAAGGAGTTGACAAAGGTATATATCCACAAGCGCGTACATTTACCTTCGGACTAAGTATCGCTTTATAAGTATCTCTTTAAATATTAAACATATAAACACATAAATGCAAATGAAAAAAAATATATTCAAAACATACGCTCTAATTGTAGCCCTTATCGGATTCTATTCTTGTGGAGATGATTTCCTTTCTGTAAATTCTACCGAACAATTGGCAGCTGGAGCCCCATCAACACAGAAAGCAATCGAACAAAATCTAGCCTCAGCATATCAAATACTCCTCTTTGACTCCTACGCAGAAGGAAACTACAATTCATACATTCTTATGGGAGACCTCAGGTCGGACGACATATATAAAGGTGGTGGCGATTTGAGCGATCAAGCAGGATTATATTATTTATCTCAATTCAAGAACACTCCCAGTGATGTGCCTGGAGGATGGTGGCCTATTTACTACACGGGACTAAGTCGCTGTAACACAGCAATTCAGTCTTGCGAAAATGCTACCGCCGACGCAAATTCCGAAGATGTAGCTCGCATGTCGGCAGAAGCATACTTCTTACGTGCATACTATGTACATCATCTATGGAAAATTTGGGGAAATATACCTTACTTTGATAGAGATATACCAGCTCCATATTTTGCAAAGCAATACACTGCCGACCAAGTGTATACAAAGATTATGGAAGATCTTGATTATGCCTGCCAAGACCACAGGCTGCCATTAGCCGCCAATAGCTCAACAATGGGAAGAGCAACCAAACCAGCAGCCCAAATGCTAAGAGCCAGAGTAGCAATGTATCAAAACGATAGTCAACGATACAACCAAATACTTGCCGATATGGTAGAGATAATTAATAATCCAGCATTTGAACTAATGCCCAGCCTAGAAGATGTATTTATTGCATCTGGCGAATTTTGTAAAGAATCCATCTTTGAAACAAACCAAAAAGCTGATGGTAAAACCTGGGGCAACGCTTGGTTAGGATTTGGCACCAATCTGCCAGCATTCATATCACCAAGCGGATTAGAAGATCCTACAAAAGCATTTATCGGTGGGTGGGGATTTGCACCAGCTCGCACCCAAGCCTACCAAATGTATCACAATGATGACGAACGTAGAGGTGCCAGCATCAATGACTTTCGTAGCACTCCATATTCTAAAAGATGGCAAGATACTGGATTCTTTATGCGCAAATATGCTGCACGCGAAGGATACAATGCTGTAAGCTCGGGCGATAGAGATCTTAATTTTGATAACAACCTAAGAATATTTCGATTGCCCGAAGCATACCTAAATGCCGCAGAGTTAATAATAGCAGGAGCAAGTGCCCCTGGGGCCCAATCGGCACAAAATTATCTTGATGTAGTTAGAAAAAGAGCTTTCGGACATAAATTTGATCAAAACAAAATAATTGCAACTCTAGAAAATGTAAAAAGCGAACGACGATTAGAATTTTTTGGTGAAGGCCTCCGCTATTGGGACCTCGTTAGATGGGGTGATGCCGAAAGAGTATTGACCGAAAACGACCCAGCCTATGCTATTAATAGAACCTGGACAGCTAAAAGCAAATATCTACCAATACCACAGGGTGAAGTCGACAGAACAAAAGGAATGGGAGAGTTTGAATTAATACAAAATGAATATTGAAAGAAAACAAATATAGAATGCAATAGTTTTTTAAAAATAGACTATTTTAGGTTCGCACTACACTCTATTTTACAAGGCTTACTTCAGATTTTGAAGTAAGCCTTGTAAAATTTGTAACAACACATAAATTTATTGAATTAGGCATATTGTAGATGCTGATAAATTACTTATTTAAAAAACAAGTAGTCTCAGGCTACTTGTTTTTTTGTAAAAAGTTTGTATATTTGTGTAGCTTTATCAGGATAAATCGAGAATAAATTTTTCGAGCTCGAAGGGTAGGTATGATACTCTCTTATTTCAAAGAATAAAATTGATAAAGAAGGCCTTTTGATTGTTCCTTCGTGGCCACTGAAAGGCTGCAAGAGCTATGGGACTTTTGATGATTTAATAGAAATCAGTTAATTAACAGTAGCTTTTTTTTACTGACGTATTTTTGACGTATAAATAAATTTATGCTGACGTATTTTAGAATAGATATTTAAGCATTGTTTTGGCAAAAAAGGATTTACGTTTGTAAGAAATAATTTTTAATATTTACTTTAAATTACAAAACTATGAAAAATATTTTTACGGTTTTATTTCTATTTTGTTTTTCTTGGATCAGTATGGCTCAAGATCTAACAATAAGAGGAAATGTTATATCTGGAGATGACCAAAAGGCTCTTCCTGGTGCAAGTGTTGTACTCAAAGGTAGTGCTCGGGGAACGGTCACTGATTTTGATGGGAACTATTCGATATCCATTTCTGGAGGAGACGAAAATGCAGTATTACAATTTTATTTTCTTGGATTTAAAACTTCGGAAGAGGTGGTAGGAAATAGAAAGGTAATCAATGTAGTTTTGAACGATGATGATACTCAGCTAGGTGAGATTGTAGTTACTGCACTGGGTATCAAGCGCCAAGAGAAAGCTTTGGGATATGCTGTTCAGAATGTGCAGGGCTCTAGCTTTCAGACCGTCAAACCAATGGATGTGGGCACCTCTCTGACTGGCAAAATTGCAGGGCTAAAAGTACTCAACAGTTCTGAATTTGGAGAAGCTCCCACAATAGAGATACGTGGCGAAAGTCCAATATTGGTGATTGATGGTGTGCCCTATGGCAATATGAGTTTGAGGGATATTCCCTCCGACGACATAGAATCGATCAGTGTATTGAAAGGGGCAACAGCGTCGGCACTTTATGGATATAGGGGAGCCAGTGGCGCCATTATGGTAACAACCAAAAGAGGAAGTGCCAAAGAAGGTGTATCGGTGTCGGTCAATAGCGGAACAATGCTTGCCGCGGGCTATTTAGCCATACCCGAAATACAATCCACCTTTGGAAGGGTAGTTAATACTGCAACCAATACTTATGCCCGTACGGCTGATGGCTCCTGGGGCGTTCCTATGGAAGGGCAGGCAGTAATTCAGTGGGATCCTATATCCAAGACAATGAAGTCAATGCCCTATTTGCCTATTGGAAAAGATAATTTCAGCAATTTTATGGAGCAGGGCTATGTCTTGAACAACAATGTGAATGTTGTGCAACAAGGCAAGACAGGGAGTTTTAGAAGCTCAGCTACATGGGTGCAAAATAAGGGGTCATATCCCAATTCCATGTTCAATAAATACACCTATAGCATAGGGGGAGATATGAAGCTAGATAAATTTACACTCTCCTCGAGCATGGCATATAATAAGCAGAGTTCTCCAAACTTGGGGTTCAGTGGATATGCTGGCTACGATCCTATGTATAGCCTCTTGGTTTGGTCTGCTCCCGACTGGGATATTAGGGACTACAAAGACTATTGGCTTATAGAGAACGAACAGCAAAATAGTAGTTATACAGGAAATAGTAACAACCCATACTTTGATAGAAATGAAAGGGTCTATGCTTTTGATAAGGACATTCTAAATGGTACTTTAGCCTTGAGTTATGATATTTTTAACTGGCTAAAGATTAGTGCGCGCACAGGTTTTGATACCTATAGCAACAAGCAGAGCGTAAGGGTTTCGCAGGGATCTTTTACAGGAGCGGGCACTACTACTGTTATATCCAATGGGACAGAAATTTGGGGAGAAACGGCAAAAGGATCCTACAATACAGGAATAAGTAGGGGCTATAGTTTGAATAACGACCTCTTGATTTCAGCCGATCATACTATGGAAAAATTTTCTATCGATGGCTTTATTGGAGGAAACATATACTACCGTCAAGATGAGGGCATGGAGGCTAGAACGCAGGGAGGACTGAGTGTTCCTGGTTTTTATTCTTTAAAAAGCTCCATCAATCCAGTAGCCATCAATTCTAGGCTATATCGTCAGCAAGTAAACAGCTTGTTTGGACGTTTGGCAGTTTCTTGGAACAACCTCATTTATGCAGAGGGCACTATGCGCAACGATTGGAGTTCCACCTTGCCAGAATCTACCCGCTCGTATTTATACCCATCAGTATCATCGAGTTTTGTAATTTCCGAATTGCTGCCAAAATACGATTGGCTGTCTTTGTGGAAATTGAGAGGATCTTGGACCTCATCGAAAACGCCTGCTGGTATTTATAGTATCAATTCGGTGTATGGCATCACTCAAAACGCATGGGGAAATTTGAGTTCTGCAACTTACCCAAGCACTATCAGAGGAGCTGAGGTGCGTCCAGAATCGTCTGCTACCTTTGAAGTGGGAACTGGCATCAATTTATTTAAAAATAGGGCATCCTTTGATGTCTCGTATTATAGCAAGCGCATGTACGACTTTTTACGCTCCACAGGCGTAAGTTCGGCTTCGGGCTATTCTCGCAATTACATCAATATGGATGAAGAAATAACCCGCAGGGGATTGGAAATAACAGCCCGTATTGTGCCTGTAAAAACCAAGGATTGGCAATGGGATTTATCCTTCAACTGGTCGAAATATGCTGGGTATTATACCAAGCTCGACGAAAATTTTTCTGCCGACAAGCCTTGGGTGAAGGTAAACGAAAGAGTAGACCATTACATACTTCGTGATTATCAAAAAGATAATCAAGGCAATATTATTCATAGCAATGGCTTGCCCCTTTATTCGGCCTACGATTCTAAGTATGGAAATTATGATCCCGATTGGATTTGGGGAGCCAATACAAACCTACGCTATAAAAACTGGCAAATGGCAATTTCTATGGATGGACGTGTGGGCGGAATTGTAGCAACCACCACCGAAATGTATATGTGGAGGTCTGGTTCTCACCCCAATTCGGTAGTTCCCGAACGCTATTTAGATGCCACAAAGGGAGGAAATAATTACATAGGCCAGGGAGTGAAAGTGGTTTCTGGTACTGCTACTTACGATACTTATGGCAATATCACAAGCGATACCCGCACATTTTCTGCCAATGATCAAGCTGTTACCTACAAAATCTATATCGATAGATATCACAAAGGTACAGCCTGGGGTGGAGCCCCATCGGTGGCGGATGCTTATAGCTCTACGTTTTTCAAAATAAGGGAAATATCCTTGACCTATACTCTTCCTAAAGACTTGTCGAGTAAGGTGAATGCCAAAAATCTTTCACTGTCGGCTGTTGGGCAAAATGTATTGTTGTGGGCAAAGGATTTTAAATATTCTGATCCTGATGGTGGAAGGGAAAACTTTAGTGACCCCTCAATGAGGTATCTTGGATTTAATGTAAAAATGGATTTTTAACAAAATAGCTGGCAAAATATATAATTAAATAGACAACAAAATGAAAAATATAAATAAATATATAGTACTAGGAAGTGCTTGTTTTCTTTCCATATTTGCTTCATGCAACAATTTTGATGATTTCAATACCAATCCTGATACCACTACAGAGGTGAGTGCCAGACTGCTGTGTACGGATGTCATACTTAGCGTTACTAAGTTCGGTGGAAGGGATGCAAAAGCCTATATTTCGGACAATGCTTTTCCTAAATATGTGGGCTATGCCAATGAAGGGCAGTTAGGCACGCAATACAACACCATTGGAGGAGGCAGTTTTGCTTCCATGACCATGCTTCCCAATATAGACAAGATGCTTGCATATGCCAAGGGGGATGCCAGAGAAGAATCTTACAAAGGAATTGCCAAATTTGCCAGAGCCTCCATGTTTTATAGGCTTACCATGGAAATGGGCGATATTCCATATTCGCAAACCAATGGAGGAGCCGATGGTCGCTATCATCCAGCCTACGACAGTCAAGAATCTGTTTTGACAGGTATTCTTGAAGAACTAAAAGAGGCTGATCAGCATTTTGCTAAAGGTACAACTTTTGCAGGAGACCCCACGCCTTACAATGGAGATCCTGCCAAATGGAGGAGGGCAAGCAATAGCTTGGCACTAAAAATATTGATGACTTTGAGTAGCAAGCAAGACAATGCCTCCTTAAATATAAAAGCCAGATTTGCAGAAGTAGTCGACGCCAACTATCTCTTGGAAGCTTCTACGGGCTATTTGGGACTGATTTACTCTTCCCAAAATAGGCATCCGCTTTCAGGAACAAGCGACCAGTTTACCAGCAGAACCATACTTAGCTCCTTGTTGGTAGATGAGCTAAAAAACCTCAATGATAGGCGCTTATTTTATTTTGCTGAACCCTCAGGAGCAGAAATTACTGGAGGTAAGTTACCCTCCGACAAAGAGGCTTATGTGGGAGTTGATGTGGCCATGGATTATGCCGATATGAACACGGGGCATAGTGCCAACAAATACTCTCAACTCAACAAGCGATACTTGACAGAAGATGCTTGTGAGCCGCGAATGCTACTGACTTATGCCGAGCAGCAACTGATACTCGCCGAGGCAAATGTTCGTGGATGGATAAGCCAAGAAGCAGCACAAACTTACTACGAGCAAGGCATTAAGTCTGCTCTAGCAAATATTATGAGTACCAAGGCTATTTATGCCCATGGCATGCCCATAGATCAGGCTTATATAGATAGCTACCTTTCTGGTTCGGCAGCCTTTGCTGCCACTGAGGCTGAGCAATTACAGCAAATATGGATGCAGCGCTACATACTCAATTTTATGCAATATTCTCAGAGCTCTTATTTTGAATATAGGCGAACAGGCTATCCCGTTTTCCCTATAAACCCAGCAACAAGTATGAACGAAAACAGTAGAAATGGAGTTCCCATGCGCTGGCTTTATCCTAGTTCTGAAACGGACTACAATAGAGAGATGCTTTCTGAAGCCCTTGACAGGCAATACGAAGGCTATGATGAGATAAATAAGTTGATGTGGTTGCTAAAATAAGGCTCTTAATAAAAAATCCAAATAAAAAACAAGTAGTCTCAGGCTACTTGTTTTTTTGTAAAAAGTTTGTATATTTGTGTAGCTTTATCACGCTTAAGCGCGCTGTTCTAATTTATCCATTCGTTTTTGCTAATATTAATAAATTATAAAATCCATGAAAAAGTTCTTTCTACTTATTCTTCTTTGCGGGATACTAAACGCTTTTGAAAGTCCTGTAGCTGCCCAGGCTCAGATTGTCTCTGGAAAAATTAGCTCTCAGGGCAAGCCATTGGCAGGAGTTTCTCTTACCGATGGATATTCCATAGTTTTTAGTGATGCCAAAGGCGCATACCAAATAGCTTGCTCGCAAGAGGCAGAATTTGTTTACTACACCTCTCCCAATGGCTACGAGCCCCCAATAGAAGGAGGAGTGCCCGTTTTTTATAAAAAGATAGAAAAAATTGAGCCTGCCAAACAATCCAAAAAGAGAAAGCAGCACTGCGATTTTGAGCTTATAAAAAGCAAACAAGATCAAGAAAAGCATGTATTCATTACCTGGGCCGACCCTCAGGTGATAGAACTTTCAGAGTTTGATTTGCTCCAGGAGGTTGTTGCCGACATGCAAGAAACCATGGCTTCTTATCCTGCTACCACCTCATTTCATGCCATTTGTGCTGGCGATATTGTTTTCGATAGGTTGAACTTATACAGCAAGTACAAGGAGGTGATTAGCCCACTCAACATTCCATTTTATCAATCTGTGGGCAACCACGATATGGATTACAACGAGCGTTCTCACGAACTTTCTACCGTCTCTTATAAAAAACATTTTGGCCCCGATTACTACTCTTTCAATAAGGGTAAAATTCATTATGTGGTTCTCAATGATGTTTTTTATTTTGGAAATTCCTATCAGTATATGGGCTACTTAGAAGAGCGCCAACTAAGGTGGTTGGAGCAAGACTTATCGCAGCTAGAGGCAGGCACCACAGTCATACTCACCGTGCATATTCCTACCAGCTACAATGAAACTGAAAAAATGATTTCGGGCACACGCTTACAGCGCACTTTGGTGTTGAATAATAAGGCCTTATACAAAATTTTGGAGCCTTACAATACTCACATACTTGCAGGGCACACCCATACACAAAGTAACAACTTGATAAAGCCCAATATCTTTGAGCATATACATGCAGCAGCTTGTGGCGCTTGGTGGCAGGGAGAAATAAGTACCGACGGCTCGCCTAAAAGCTATACCGTCTATGAGATTGACGGCGACAAGGTATCTTGGTATCTTAAGGGGGTAGGAATGGATAAAAAAGAGCAGTTTAAACTCTACAATACAGGAGCTGATATCGATCATTTGGACTGTTTTATAGCAAATGTATATAATTATGATCCCGCTTGGAAGGTTCAGTGGTTTGAAAATGATGTTTTGATGGGCGATATGCAGCAGTATTGGGGTGTAGATCCCGATGCAAGAGCTGAATACCAGACAGGCAAGAATAAAAAATACTCCTGGTTGAGCTACACCGAAACAAATCATTTATTTAGAGCTAAGAAACAAGATCCTAAGGCCTTGGTAAAGGTGGTGGTGAGCGACCGATTTGGAAATGTTTACACACAAAATACACCGTCAATATTTGACCAAGATCAGGCCTATAAATTGGTGTGGAATGAGGAGTTTGACTACGAAGGGCTTCCCGACTCTTCCAAATGGTCATACGATACCGAAGGCAATGCAAGTGGCTGGGGCAATAATGAATTGCAGCACTACAGCCAGGCAGAAATTAAAAACGCCGAAGTTTCCAAAGGCTCCTTGAAAATATGGGCGCACAAAGAAGATATTGAAGGGAAAAAATATAGCTCTGCCCGCCTCACCACCAAAGGAAAGGGCGACTGGCTATATGGAAAGTTTGAGATCAGAGCAAAGATGCCCAAAGGCAGAGGTCTTTGGCCAGCAATATGGATGCTTCCTACCGATTGGAAATATGGGGGCTGGCCTGAAAGTGGCGAAATAGATATTATGGAGCATGTAGGCTATGATCCAGATACCATTGTGGCATCGGCTCACACCAAGGCATATTATCATTCTATTGGTACGCAAAAGTCGGGAAGGATATATAATCCTAGTGCCAATAGCAATTTTCACATATACAGCTTAGAATGGGAACCCAAGGAATACAGGGTTTATCAAGATGGGGTATTGTTTTTCACATACAAAAATGAGAAAAAAGATTTCAAAACATGGCCTTTTGACCAGCGTTTTCATCTTCTTCTAAACTTGGCAGTGGGAGGAGACTGGGGAGGCAAAGAGGGTGTTGATGAAAAAGTATTTCCCCTATGCTTTGAAATAGATTATGTACGTGTTTATCAGAAAAAATAATTGTGAATTAATAAATTGTTTTTTGCCAATAAAATATGTATTTTTGTACCCTTAAAGCACGAATTTAAGCTAGGTACTCGGTATTGATATGGATAAAAATAAGAAGAAGACGAAGAGGGTTTCCTCAAAAAAAATTTTGAAATGGTTTTGGGCACTCTTTGTAGGGGGGATTTTAATCGCGGCATTACTCTTTGTTTTAATAGCAAAAGGTTTTGTCGGTTATATGCCTCCCATTGAAGATTTAGAAAATCCCATAGACAAATATGCTTCGCAGGTTATTTCTGTAGATCTTAAGCCCCTGGGAACTTATGCCCACAGCAAAGAAAATCGTATTTATGTGAGTTACCAAGATTTATCCCCTCATATTATACATGCACTTATAGCTACCGAAGATGCGCGTTTTGTTGATCACTCAGGAATTGATGCTTATGCTTTGGCTAGAGCCATAATAAAGCGTGGCATTCTTATGCAAAAGAGTGGGGGTGGAGGCAGCACTATTTCTCAGCAGCTGGCAAAATTACTTTACTCTCCAAGTGTAGGCAGCCTAAGCGAAAGATTGCTTCAAAAGCCCATAGAATGGGTGATTGCAGTGAAATTAGAAAAGTATTATACCAAAGAAGAGATTGTTAGTATGTATCTCAACAAGTTTGATTTTCTATACAATGCGGTAGGAATAAAATCGGCTTCATGGGTTTATTTTGGCAAAGAGCCCAAAGACCTTCTTGTAGAAGAAGCTGCTACCCTTGTTGGCATGTGCAAGAATCCTTCATATTATAATCCCATTCGTAAGATTGAACGAACAAAAGGACGTCGCGATGTTGTGCTTAATTTGATGTATAAAAATAAATTTATCTCACAGACTCAGAAAGATTCCCTGCAACAAATACCCTTGACAACGAATTTTAATAGGGTGGATCATAAAGACGGATTAGCACCTTATTTTAGAGAATATCTACGTTTGATGATGACAGCACAAAAGCCCAATTCAGAACATTATAGCACATGGCAGAAATACAAATTTGCGGAAGATTCTCTTGCTTGGGAAACAAATCCTGTGTATGGTTGGTGCAATAAGAATACCAAATCAAATGGTCAGCCATATAATATATATACCGATGGACTAAAGATTTATACGAATATAGATTCGCGTATGCAAACCTATGCCGAAGAATCTGTCAAAGAGCATATTGGAGATTATTTGCAAGATATTTTCTTCAAAGAAAAAAGCGGTAGAGACTATGCTCCTTTTTCAAAATCTTTGAAAAAAACCGATATGGAAGCCATTCTTGAGCGCAGTATGAAGCAGACTAAAAGGTATGAAGACCTAAAGAAGGAGAATTATTCTGATATAGAAATATCAAAAATATTTAATAACGAAGTGGAAATGACCGTTTTTTCGTGGAAGGGATTGCGAGATACCACCATGACTCCTATGGATTCAATTCGTTATATGAAATCTTTTTTGAGGGCTGGATTTGCTGCTATGGATCCAAAGACTGGTGCCGTAAAAGCCTATGTGGGAGGTATTGATTACAAATATTTTCAGTATGATATGGTAAATATGGGGCGTAGGCAGATAGGGTCTACCATAAAGCCTTATTTGTATGCGCTGGCAATGGAAGAGGGCTTTACCCCCTGCGATGAGGTTTTGCATGTGGAGCAAGAATTGGTCGATGAAAATGGAAGGCTATATATTCCTAGAAATGCCAATAAAAAAAATGTTGGAGAAATGGTAAGCATAAAATGGGGACTTCAAAATTCCGACAACTGGGTTACAGCCTATCTTATGAAGCAGCTCTCACCTTACGTGCTGGCTCGCCTGCTGCATTCTTTTGGGCTTCAAGGGCAAATAGATCCTGTAGTGTCGCTTTGTCTAGGCCCTTGTGATGCCTCTGTAGGCGAGATGGTAAGTGCCTATTCAGCATTTGCCAATGGGGGAGTGCGGGCACAAATGTCGTGTGTGTCGAGAATAGAAGATGGTATGGGCAATGTGCTTGCAACATTTACCCCTCAGAGCTCAGAAGTATTGAGTGAAGAAGCTACTTACAAAACCCTACACATGCTGCGCGCAGTAGTTGATGGGGGCACCGGTGGCAGAATAAGGCGGTATGGAATAAGCGCGCCTATGGGCGGAAAGACAGGGACCTCACAAAACAACTCCGATGGTTGGTTTATGGGCTTTACCCCCTCGCTTGTAGGTGGAGTGTGGGTAGGTGGAGAAGATAGATCCATACATTTCGACCGTATGGCAGAAGGGCAAGCCGCAGCTATGGCATTGCCTATATTTGGTATATTTATGAAAAAAGTATATGCCGACAAGAGTTTGGGCTACTCACAAACTGAAAATTTTGAAGTGCCATATATTTATGCTAATCCCTGTGCTGGAGGCTCTGAGATGAGAGATTTGTCGACACCTAAATTGGAAGATGAAATTTTCGAGTAAATTTTGTGCCGTAAATTTTGCAAAATAGAAAATAAAGTCTATCTTTGCACCTGTTAATGAAACAATGCGAAAGTAGCTCAGTTGGTAGAGCACGACCTTGCCAAGGTCGGGGTCGCGGGTTCGAATCCCGTCTTTCGCTCAAAATAAAAGCGGCTACTAAGGTTGCTTTTTTTATTGCTTTGCAAACTTGTTTTTTTAAGATCATTTTTGCATAGATGAAATGCCCAGGTGGTGGAATTGGTAGACATGCCACTTTGAGGGGGTGGTGCCGGTTACGGTGTGTGGGTTCAAATCCCATCCTGGGTACATATAAAAAGTCATTTCGTTTTTAGCGATTTGGCTTTTTGCTTTTTAAACAAATAAGGATGATTTACAATGATTGAAAAAGAAAAACACGGTTTGGAAACAAGTATTATAGACCATAGGTTTCTAAAAAAAGATATACATGGAGCTATCATGATGCCTGTGTATGCAGGTGCTGCTTTCGAGTTTGATTCGGCAGAATCTATGGAAGATGCCTTTGTAGGTCGAACAGGCGCACACGCTTACTCCCGAATTTCTAATCCTACCGTCGAAGATTTTGAGCAAAGGGTAAAAATTGCTAGCGAGGCTGTGGCAGTCACTGCCCTTGCCTCAGGTATGGCAGCAATATCCAACACATTTTTGACTATTGCTTATTCAGGAGCTAATATCGTCACTTCACCGCATTTGTTTGGCAACACATTTTCTTTTTTTCTTTTTACATTAAAATCTTTTGGCGTCGAGGTTCGCTTTTGCGACTTTATAGATACCGAATCTATAGAAGCATATGTGGATGAGAATACCTGTGCCATTTTTACCGAAGTGATTACAAATCCCCACATGGAAGTGGCAAAGCTAAAAAAGATTTCTGCAATAGCCCAAAAGAAAAATGTACCATTCATTCTTGACACCACCCTAGTTCCTTGGTCTGTTTTCAAGGCAAGGCATTTTGGGGTAGATATAGAGATAGTTTCCAGCACCAAATATATTTCTGGAGGAGCTACCAGCATTGGAGGTTTGATTGTGGATCATGGCACTTATGATTGGAAAAAATCGTCAAAATTAAATGCCATAGCTGCACAACATGGAAATATGAGTTTTAATGTCAAACTAAGAAGTGAAATTTTTAGAAACCTAGGAGCCTGTATGTCTCCTCAGGTAGCCTCTATGCAAAGTCTGGGTTTGGAGACTCTTGACTTGAGATACAAGCATGCGAGTACTAGCTGCCTTGCCTTGGCTTCTTTTTTGAGGAGGTTATCTGCTACTGGCAGCGTAAGCTACAATGGCTTGCCCACAGATCCATATCATAGAATAAGCAAGGAACAGTTTGGAAATTCTCCGGCAGGAGCCATGCTTACCTTCTCCCTAAAAAACAAAGCTGCTTGCTTTGCCTTTATGAATAAGCTCAAAGTTATCAGAAGAGCAACTAACTTATTTGACAATAAGACCCTTATCATACACCCCTCTTCTACCATTTATGGTAGTCTTGCTATTCAATACAGGCAGATGGTGAATGTTCCCGACGATATCATGCGACTCTCCGTAGGATTAGAAAATGTTGAGGATATTAAAAATGATATATTGCAGGCATTGTAGATAAACGCAGAAAAATTGCCCACCTTATTCCTTAGCAAATCAAAAGAATAGATATTTTATGTTTAAAAACATAGTTGATTAATATGCTTTTTAAAATTTATTTGATTACTTTTGCCACTGATAAAACTTTAATTATTAATTAAATCTAGATTGAAATGAAGAAGAGGACTTTTTCAAACATACCTAAAAAACACGGTGTGCTAGCGTTAATCATGCTTTTTTGCTTTTGCATGATTTCATTTTCTCAAAGCAGCAATAATGATGTAAGCAATGCCAAAGGCGTAGTAGATGACGATTATGGCGAATCTGTAATCGGAGCCAGCGTGGTAATCAAAGGGACTTCAAGAGGAACAATTACCGACAGCGAAGGAAATTTTTCTATTGCTACACCCCAAGGATCTACCCTGATAGTTTCTTTTATAGGATACATACCCCAAGAAGTCAAATATACAGGACAGTCCTTGATAAGAGTAAGGCTCCAGGAAGATACCCACGCACTGGGAGAGGTCGTGGTTACTGCCCTAGGTATGACCAGAGACAAGAAGGCCCTAGGATATGCAATCACCGAATTGAAGGGCGAAGATATAGCAAGAGTTAATTCTGCAAGTCCGCTCACAGGACTACAAGGAAAGGTAGCGGGCGTACAGATAAACATGGGAAACTCCGGCCCTCAATCCTCCCAGCGTATACTTATTCGTGGCAACTCATCCTTGGGATCTAATAATCAGCCTATATTTGTTATCGATGGTATTATTATTGACAATGAGGTAACCAAAACAGGTCAAGGACAAGACTTTGGCAACGACCTAAAAAACCTCAATCCCGACGATTTTGAGACCCTTTCGGTGCTCAAGGGGGCAGCAGCTACAGCTCTTTATGGTTCTAGAGCCGCCAATGGAGTGATTTTGATAAGCACAAAAAAAGGCCGAAAAGGTGAGGGTATTGGCGTTTCCGTATCCCATGCTCAAACTTTCGACAATGTATATGGTTTTCCTAAGCTGCAAAACACCTACGGTATGGGCACACAGCCAGCCTGGAACTTGAATGCTGATGGAACTGAGGACAGAAACATATCGGCAGGAAGAAATTTTGGCCCCAAGTTTGATGGTCTTGCCTATCAAGTAGATGGAGTAGATCTCAACTATTCTGCCAAGAAAGACAATATCAAGCAAATGTACCAGACAGGGCATTATATGAATACCAATGCTGCCATTCAGGGAGGAGACGACAAGGGCTCTTTTCGTTTTTCGTATTCAAACCTAGCATCACAGGGAACAACTGTAAACAATGAATTTGGTCGTAACAGCTTTAGTCTGACAGCCCAAAGAGATATAAGCAAGCGTCTGAAAGCAGAATCGGGCTTTTCATTTATTCAATCGAGCACAAAAAACCCTACCTACCAAGGGGGAGAGAAATCGCCAATATACGATTTTATGTTTAGCGTGCCCCGAGAATATGATACCTCATACTGGCTAAAAAATTATAAGAGCCGCAAGGGTGATGGATGGAATGAAGAAGATCCTTTCTCGTATTCCAAAACATTGTGGGAATACTACGAAAATGAATACATACAAGACGAGAATAATTTTAGGGCATATCTAAACCTAGATTTCAAGATTTTAGACTGGCTCTCCTTTAAAATGAAGGGCGACATGTATAAGATATACAAAACAAGGGAGGCTAAGGTTTTAGCAACTGGCAAGAGTAATTATGATGGTTCAAAATACGAGATCTTAGAAACAAAAAAAGAGCAGTACAAAATAACAGCCATGCTAAGTGCATTTCATAGTATCAATGATTTTAGTATTGTAGGTTCCATGGCAGCCGAACAATGGGACACTAGATCGGGCTATCACGAATCATACTCTACTAATGGTCTGAGAATACCAGGGCAATTTGATATTAGCAACTCTGTTTCTCCTCCAAGAACTAAGGTGCGTTATAACACCGACAGAAAGCGCATAAACTCCGTTTATGCCTTCGCAAATATGGATTACAAATCGCAATACTATTTGGATGTTACGGGACGCAACGACTGGTCGTCGGCCCTGATATATGCCGATGGGCGAGGAAATACCTCCTACTTCTACCCTTCGGTAAGTGCATCCTGGCTTTTTACCGAAACATTTAAAAAATCTATTCCCAGCATCATCTCTTTTGGTAAGATAAGAGCGTCGTATGCAATTGTAGGTAATGATTGCGATCCTTACTTAACAACCAGCACTGGATATTATGAGTTTGACAATACATTTGTAAACCCTTCTGATGGCAGGGATTACCCTTATTATAAGTTTGATTCTGATGCCTTGCCTAATCTTAATTTGAAACCTGAGAAGCAGCATTCAATAGAGCTGGGGCTAGATTTGAGACTCTTAAGCAATAGATTGAATTTTGATTTTGCATGGTACAAAACAAATACTAAAAACCAGATTTTGGCTCTGCAAACCTCTTCCGAAACTGGGGTAAACACACGATGGATAAATTCGGGAAATATTGAAAACTCTGGCCTCGAACTACTCATTACCGCAATACCCATACAAACAAAAGATTGGCAGTGGATGCTAACTCTTAATTATACCCGCAACAGAAATAAAATAATAGAGCTAGCCCCTGGTGTGGAGCGCTACAGACTTGCTGGAGGTGGATCCGAAACTGAGGCTTATGCTACCGTAGGAGGTTCTTACGGCGACATATATACCACCAAGGCCTATTCTAGAAATGAAAAAGGCGAGAAGATATTAGACAAATACGGATCATGGGTGTCCTCTGGTACCAGCGAGAAAGTGGGTAGTCTTCAGCCCGATTTCTTGGGGGGATTTGTTTCTACAGTAAGCTACAAAGGACTTACTGTTAATGCCGTTTTGGACGCTCGCTTTGGGGGTGATATTTTTTCTGGCTCTTACAACTATGGAACCTCCTCGGGCACATTGGCTCACACCCTATATGGTAGGGACAAAGAAAATGGTGGGCTTGCACGCACACTTAGCGATGGTCGCATATTGTATGATGGAATGATTCCAGAGGGTGTTTTTGGTCCAGGACTGGATATTAAAGGGCAGGATGTGTCAGGAATGACTTACCAACAAGCCTATGAGCAGGGAATTGTTGAAGCCCTCTCGGCCTATAAATACTATGGAAACCTCACCGATTGGGGCAATGGCATCAGAGAAGAGTCGATTATGAAATCTTCGTGGGTGGCTATGCGCGAAATTTCTGTTAGTTGGGCGATTCCAAAAAAATGGGCAAACAAATTCCAGACTCAGAATATAAATGTAGGCATCGCTGCCCGTAATTTAGGATATTTGTATAATAGCTTACCTGACAACATTCACCCCGAGGGACTCAATACTATACAAAGTTCCGAATATTATGAAAGTGGTGGAGCTGCTTATACAAGAAATTTTGGATTTAACATAAACGCAACATTTTAAAAACTGCAACAATGAAAACAATAAAAATACAGCTACTAGGAATTTTAATCCTTTTGGCATCGCTCACCTCCTCTTGTGAGTCCTTTACAGACATAAATAAAAGTGTGGCCACGGTCTATGATGTTGAGCCCGTAAGCATGCTTTATCAGGTGCAAAACAATGCTCAAAGCTCTGGGTCTACTTGGAACGACTCCTATGCCGCCCGATTGAGATGGATGCAATACTGTGCAAATATTTGGGGCTATAGCACAACTAATTTTACCTATTTTTCCATTAATATTGGCTCCTCGCTTTACCACGAATACTTGAATATGGGCTCATATTCTAGACATCTTGAATATACTATAAAAACAAATTTCCCAGGAGACCTGCCAAGGTATACCCTCCTGATAGAGGCGGCACGCATCATGCATATCTCAAAGGGTATTGCTACAACTGATACTCACGGCTCACTGGTCTATACCGAAGGATGGGGCATGCGCTCTGGAAAACCAGATCTTATTGAACCCCGATTTGAAACACAGGAAGAGCTCTTCAAGGTATGGGATAGTGAGTTGAAAGAGGCTGTAGCAAAACTAAAGACTGCAACAGCACAAATATCTATCAAGGGCTACGATATGGCTTATGATGGAGATGCCCTAAAATGGGAGAAGGCTGCTAATGCCCTACGTCTGCGCATTGCATTACGAATATTGAAAAGAGATCCATCTTGGGCAAAACAAATAGCCAACGAAGTATTGGCTGGCGAGATTCCTCAAAGCAATGGCGATGGATTAATTTTGCGTTTCGATAAGTTATACACCAGCCAGGATGATTGGCATTCTATTATTGATATGGACAGGGCCTCAGCCCCCTTTATGAGCTATCTTACTAAATATGAAGATCCTAGAAAGCGCTTGTATTTTCAGGCAAACAACCTCACGCCCGCAAGGATTGCTACATTCAATAGCGAACAGAGCGATGAGTCGAAAAAAATACCGCTTGATTATACTCTATGGGAGGGAGGCACAGTAAGTTACGACCAGCGAGCAAGTGATCAGCGCTATCAAAATAAGAGGTTAGACGACGGCACCGATATGCGTGCTATGAACAAGCCACAGACGCGCCTATGGAAGGGCATGCAAGACAATGGCAGTGGAGGTAGCTGGTTTCCCATACTTACCTACGCCGATTTCTGCTTTATGGCTTCCGAATTTGTTTTGGAGGGAGCAGTAAGCACTTCTACGGCTCAGGATTGGTACGAAAAAGGAGTGGCCGCCTCTATTGATCAGTGGAGCGAGATCGGTGATTTTTGTAAAATAAACGATTATAAGGAAGTGACGGCTCAGGAGAGAGATGAGTTTCTTGCCAAGGAAGGTATTGCATGGAATGCCGCCATAGCGAAAGAGCAAATCTACTGCCAGTCGTGGGTAGAGCATTTCAAAAATAATAATGAGGCCTGGTCCTTGTGGAAACGCACAGGCTATCCCAACCAGCAATCTTCTATCGTAACTTTCGACAAGGTGATGATCAATGCCGTAGAGCAGGATGTGCCTCGTAGAACACGCTTTGCCTACCCTGTACAGGGAGTTTCCAACTACAGCAATATTGTAAAGCGCTTGGATGACATGGCCAAAGATCCCGAATTTGGAGCTGTGGTCAATGAATTTGGCAGGCTGTGGTGGGATAAGGAATAAGCAGCTAAAAAAGCTCTAGGCCATTCTCGAAGGTTTTGTATTTCAATGTGGGCAACAATTCTTGGCGCATGCGAGAGGTGTCGCCATAGTACGAAACCATGCCTATTTTTACAAAATCTACTGTAAGCGGACTCTTTGAGCCTGTGAGCCAAGAATAAAACTCGAAGCACCGTGCAGCCAAGAGAATCATCCATACAGGCATACGCCAAGGTTTCGCATTGCCCTTATAGGTGGTGATGGTATCCAAGAATATTTGTAGGCTCTGGATACCTTCATCACCAATATGGTAGATTCCTTTGATATTGGGTTTCTCAATTGCGGAAATACAAGTATCAACAAAATCTATTTTGGAAATGAGGTGTATCTGGGTCGGTTTGCGCCAAACTCCAAGAAGATGGTAACGAGCAAACCACTGGGCAGCATCTATCATCAATATTCCCTTGCCATAGACCATGCCTACGCGCAAAGATACGGCTTCAATGTTGTGGGTTTGGGCATGTTGGAATAATAATTTTTCCTCCTCTAATCGTGTGAGTGCATGGGCTGATTCAGGCTTTCCATCGAGTGAGCCCTGGGCAGGGTTTTGTGGGGTAGATTCGCCCTCAACATGGGGGAAACTAATTAATATGACCCGGCGTATCTTTTGTTGTACAGCCACCTCAAGTAAATTGTTGAAATACAGAGTGTTGGTTTTGGGCAAAAATTTCTCGGGATGAGCCTTGAATAAGACTCCTGCAAAATGTATGACAACATCTACGTCCTTTAGTGCATTGTGTAGAGAGTCTACGTTTGCCAAATCTATACTAAAAATAGAAATATTTGCCTGGTCTCTCAAATTCTCGTCCACTCCTTTGTTGTGTATCAATAGATTTAAATGGACATCCTGTTCTTTCATTTTTTTGGCAAGTAAACCGCCTAAGTTACCTGCAGCTCCAGTAATTGCTACTCTTAATTTTGTCATTGACGTATTTGTTTTTGGTTTAATTGTTCATGTTATAATTTCCTCATGCGCCCATTCATCCATATTTCTCTTTTGGCTATTAAAATTTATAGCAATAAGATGGATTGGTTTACCTCTTGTGCCGATTGATTGAGCTTGAACTCAAAAATATATACCGCCTGAAGGCTTTCGCAAACAGCATCTATACGCCCTCTGTTGGTGGCTATTTCGGCATTGAATCGGTATGGTAAGAAGTTTGAAAACGCTATAAAAAACTGTATGATAATAGGCTTCTGAGTGCTGCTCCTTGATCAGATGATAGGGTGTGCTGGCATGGTGAGCGACTTTCCAAAACGACGGGGCGTGAGAGGAAGAGATATTTATCAGGATTATTTACTAGAGTATAAATGTATTCTGTCTTATCTACATACAGCAAATTGTCGTTGATAAGGTCTTCAAATGTATAGATGCTGGTAGCAATAGGCTTGAGTTTAGTATTCATG
>BHEP01000046.1 GCA_003851245.1 Bacteroidales bacterium
TCTATATATATGGGCTGCAAATTAAATACATACTATTTCAACATATATTATTAAAATAGTCATGAAAAATAATAAAATATTAAACAAATATAGCGGTCTCCTCCCTTAGGACATCTTCCCCCTTAGTTTCATAATTTTTTTTATTTTTTTAGAACCACTTTTTAAAAGTACAACATTTTTTTTGTCTACTTAATAAAGTGTCTACTGCTGGGGTGTTAAAAATATGGATATTTTTTCGACTCCTATTTTTGTTATTCCAACCGTATGGTTACGATAACAATTAAGGGCAAAATCGTCAATGCAATGACTTTTTTGATATTAAATAAAATTGAAGGCATCCATGTAATAGCAAGCGGATAGCCTTCTTTCGATTTGTTGAATAAGGCAGGTGAACCCTTGGTGGGAAGAAGCACACAATTTCACCTTTCTCCTTTCTCCCAAAAGAGATAGCACCAACTGAAACGGAACTGAAAACCCGCCAAAATATCGAATTGAGGCTGATATATGGCTCTTATTCCGAACTGGGTAAGCAGCTAGGTATGAGTAAGAATACAGTTGAAAAATACTATCAACAATTTTGTAAAATTTTACTATTAAAGTTCGAACTTACTCAAAATATTGTACTTTTGCAAGAACTAAAAAAAAAATATGCTGAGAATAGGATTACTTTCAGATACCCATGCCTATTGGGACGATAGATATATAGAACATTTTGAAGCCTGCGACGAAATTTGGCATGCTGGAGATATAGGCAGCTTGGCAGTGATTGAGCGATTGAGTTCTGCCAAGACCTTGAGAGCCGTCCATGGCAATATTGACGGTCATGAGATAAGGTCTTTCTGTCCTAGCCATTTACGGTTTATGATTGAAGGAGTGGATGTATGGATCACTCATATTGGGGGGTATCCTGGGAAATATGCGCACGAGATTAGAAATGCTATCTATGCCAATCCACCGCAACTTTTTATTTGTGGGCACTCACATATTTTAAAAGTGATGTTCGACAAAAGACTAAATTGCTTGCATATCAATCCGGGAGCAGCAGGAAAACAAGGACTGCATGCAGTGCGAACCCTTATTCGTTTTTCTATAGAAGGAAAAGAGATTAAGGACTTAGAAGTGATTGAATTAGCTTAAAAACATTATTTTATCTTAAAAAAACATATATCTTAAGATAAAAGTTTGCATAAATATAAATAAAATTACCATCTTTGCAAAACGATTAATCAAAACAATATAAAATTATGATAAAGTATTTTTTAATAGCATTTTCATGTGCGCTATTTGCTGTCTCCTGCAATAGTGCAGCAGGCAATAAGGTAGAGGCTGGTGATGCACAAGATGTTGTCGCCACCTTGGGAGCGCAGTCGTATGTTCTTGACAAAGACCAATCAATCCTTAAATGGAAGGGATTTAAGCCGGGAGGTGATAACCATGGATCTTTGGGCATTGAGAGCGGAAGTCTATCTATAGATGGTAGCACCTTAGTTTCTGGGAGTTTTGTTTTAGATATGAATGCCATTGTTTGCGAGAGCTTAACAGAGGCCGAGGGAGCAAGCAAACTTGTAGAACACTTGCATAGTGCAGACTTTTTTGACGTAGAGAAATTTCCTACGGGAAAATTTACAATAACAAATGTAGAAGAGTTGAGTAAGGATGCCAACAGTGCTCTAGTAAAAATTAGTGGCAATTTGGAATTGAAGGGGATAGAAAAGAATATCACCTTCGAGGCACAAGTTGTTAAAGAGGGCGATATGTTTACAGCTACAGTTCCTGCTTTTACAATAGACAGGGTGCAATGGGGAATTAATTATGGCTCCAAAAACATTTTCAAAGATATAAAAGACAAGTTTATAAATGACGAGATGGAAATTTCTATGGTAATTGTTGCAAAAATAGCTTAATAACAAACAATAAACTAAGGGATGGCATTAATAAAATCGCTGCGAGGCTTTACCCCGCAAATTGCTGAAAGTGTTTATTTGGCAGAAAATGCAAGTATTATAGGAGATGTCATTATCGGCGACGACAGCAGCATATGGTTTAATACAGTGCTCCGAGGAGATGTAAATTCTATTCGCATAGGCAGAAGAGTAAACATACAAGATGGAGCTGTGGTGCATACACTCTATGAGAAGTCGCAGACAGAAATTGAAGATGATGTGTCCATAGGTCATAATGCAACAATTCACGGAGCAAAAATATGTGCGGGAGCTCTCATAGGCATGAATGCAGTGGTCTTGGATCATGCAGTGATAGGAGAAGGTGCCATTATTGCCGCAGGATCGGTGGTATTAAGTGGCACTGTGGTTGAAGCGGGGAGTATTTATGCAGGAGCACCAGCCAAATTCATCAAAAGAGTAGACCCTGAGCAAGCCAAGGAGATAAATCAAAAAATTGCTAAAAACTATTTGATGTACTCTAGTTGGTATAAATAAAAATTTTGTCCAAGATAATGCGGCTAGCACCCACATTATCTTGAACATATTTTTTTGACGCTATTCCTGCATTCTCAATAAGACTCTTGTCACTTAGCCAGCTATCTAAAAGAGGTTTGAGTAATCCTCCCTCTTCGATACACACTGCCCCTCCCTTGAGTATAAGACCTTTAGCCTCATTGAATTTTTGATGTCTGGGTCCAAACACTACAGGAATCCCATACACAGCGGCCTCTAGTATATTGTGGATGCCAGAACCAAAGCCCCCACCAATGTATGCAAAATCGGCATACATATAGATACTAGCAAGTAGTCCTATGCTATCTATAATTATACAGTCCGTATTTAATATATCGTCGTCAGACTCTCTATTTTTAATCAATTGAGAAAATAAGGAGTATGGTCTTTTTATTTTTAGAATTATCTGCTGCAAATGTTCGTCGCCAATTTCATGGGGCGCAATAATTAATTTCAAGTCGGGCCTGTTATTGAAATAATCAATTATAATATCCTCATCTTTAGCCCATGTACTTCCTGCCACACATAAAGACTGATTATTTTTCTTGCAAGCATCAGCAAACACTTCAAGATGTGGAATGCCCTTGTTTTCTTGCGCAATATTGCAGACCCTATCGAAACGGGTATCGCCAGAAATAGAAACCCTATGTATATCATGAGCAAAAAGCAGCTCTTGAGAAGCCTCGTCTTGGACAAATATCCAATCAAAGAAGCTGAGTACTTTCTTGTAGGACTTGGCATAGGGTTTAAAAAAAATCTGCTCAGGGCGAAAAATTGCCGAAACTATGTAAGTTGGAATCTTCCTTTTTTGAAGCTGTGAGAGATAATTCATCCAAAACTCATACTTGATAAAAATAGCCAAAGAAGGCTGTGCTAAATCAAGAAATTTGCCTACGCTCCAAGGAAGGTCGAAAGGAAGGTAGCAAACAATGTCGGCCCCCTCATAATTTTTCCTTATTTCATAGCCCGAAGGAGAAAAAAACGTAAGCAAGATTTTATATTCGGGGTGCTCTTTTCTCAGACTTTCTATCAGGGGTCTTCCTTGCTCGAATTCGCCCAGAGATGCAGCATGAAACCACACATATTTATGACCTTTCTTCCTGTTTTCCCTCAAAATATTGAAACTCTCCCTCTGTCCTTTAAGCATCAAGTTGGCTTTTTTATGGAAGGGAGAGATCAGCCTCAATGCCCAAGCATATAAGGCTATGACAAAACTATACATCAAGCTTATTTTAAAGTGGCTATGGCTTTGTTTATACGAGCAACGCACTCTTGCTTACCAATAATTTGCGCTATGTCGAATATATGAGGGCCCTTAGCCTCACCCACCAATGCCAAGCGAAAGGCGTTCATCAGATTGCCCAGATGGTATTGTTTGGATTCTATCCAAGTTTTAACAGCACTTTCAGTCGCTTGAGCAGAGAAATTTTCTTCCGATTCTAGAATTGCAATTAGTTCGCTCAGTTGTGATGCCGAATCTTCTTTCCAGCGTTTTTTTACTGTTTTTTCATCATACGAAGAGGGCGCAATAAAAAAGAACGAAGTTTGTTCCCATAGCTCTGCAACAAAATTTACTCGTTCCTTAACAAGCCCAAGTATTTGGCTTGTTTTTTCCAGCGAAGAGTCTATATTTTTTTCTTTCAGTATGGGCATAAACAATTCGGCAAGAGCCTCATTAGTTTTAGTTTGTAGGTATTGATGGTTAAACCATTTTCCTTTTTCAAAATCAAATTTAGCCCCACTTTTACTGCATCGTTCTATAGAAAAGCTTGCTACAAGCTCCTCCATGGAGAATATTTCTTGCTCTGTGCCAGGATTCCATCCCAAGAGGGCTAAAAAATTTATTAGTGCTTCGGGAAAATATCCCGCCTCCTTGTATCCTGCAAAAACTTCGCCCGTAGCCTCTTTCCATGCCAAGGGAAAAACAGGGAAACCCAAACGGTCGCCATCTCTCTTACTAAGTTTTCCTTTGCCATCGGGCTTGAGTAGCAGGGGGAGATGTGCAAATTGAGGCATGCTAGCCTCCCATCCCAGAGCCCTATAAAGGAGTACGTGCAAGGGAGCCGAAGGCAGCCATTCTTCACCTCGTATAACATGGCTTATTTCCATTAAGTGGTCGTCTACAATATTTGCCAGATGATAGGTGGGCAGTTGATCCGACGATTTGTAAAGGACTTTGTCGTCCAATACCGAAGAATTTATTTTAACCTCTCCTCGTATTAAGTCATTGACAACAATCACTTCGTTGGCTTCTATTTTGAAGCGCACCACATATTGCTTACCAGCAGCAATTAGCTCTTCAACTTCTTGTTTTGATAGAACTAATGAGTTGTTCATCATGCTGCGTGTGGAGGCATCATATTGAAAATTTTGCACCTCTGCACGCTTGGCATCCAATTGCTCGGGAGTGTCGAAAGCGTAATATGCAAGTTTGCTGGTTATCAGGTGATCAACATATTTTTTGTAAATATATTTCCTTTCAGATTGGCGGTATGGGGCAGCCCCTCCTCCAATATGGCTTCCTTCGTCAAATTTTATTCCCAGCCACTCAAAAGAGTCAACTATATATTGCTCGGCTCCTTCTACAAAACGCTGAGAATCGGTATCTTCTATGCGGAGTATAAAGTCGCCACCATGTTTTTTTGCAAATAGGTAATTATACAATGCAGTTCTTACTCCTCCTATATGGAGTGGGCCTGTTGGACTTGGCGCAAAACGAACCCGTACTTTTTTGTCTGACATTTTATCTTATTGTTATTTTCTATTGTTTTGAATATTTTCTAGCTTTTTTGCATATCGTTTAAAGCTATTAATATAATAGCTCAGCAAAAATACGTATATTTATCCTTTTTTTACTACTTTTCCCAAAAAAATAACGATTACAATGAAGAAGCGCTTACTACTTATACCTATTTATATCTATTTTGTCTTTCTTGGGATTTTAATTCTTTTTTTCTTTCCCCGAGAAGGCCAGTTTAAGTATACTTTTACAGAGGATAGACCTTGGAAGCACAATTTGCTGACAGCGCCTTTTGATTTTCCCATTCATAAATCTGCGCAAGAGCTGGCGCAAGAGCAAGATATTGCTTTAAAAAACTTCTCACCCTATTTTTTGTTGGACAGCTTGGTGCACTTGCAAGAAGAAGAAAATTTGGAGCTCCACAGTGCGGAGCTATTGTCGCAAGAATGGACACTACCTCATGTAGATTATATGCGTCAGAGTTTGAGTTTTATTTATTCAAAAGGTTTGGTTTCCTTGAATGATAAAATTTTTTTGCAAGACAATAGATATGATGAGTACATGATTTTGGAAAACAAGATAGCCTATCCTTATTTAAGTTCCGATCTTTTCACTCAAGCCACTGCATATGCGCATATTATCAATAACTGCCCTGAAAATTTGGATGTAGGAATTTTCAACAGCGACAATTTAGGACATTATCTAAAAGAAAATTTGAGGTATGATACAATCACCTCTGAGTGGGTCAAAAATAATCTTTTGCAAGACATTTCCAAGAATAGGGGTCTTGTTCAGACAGGGCAAAAAATCATTGACAAGGGGGAAATCATTGACACAGAAACATTTTTGATATTAAATTCGCTAAAGGAGGCAAGCATACTTCGCAAGGGCTCTGTAGACTCTCAGTTGGGATTGTTTATGGGAGCATTTATCCTTATTATTATTATTTTGTCGCTTTATGTACTATATCTTTATTCCTTTGCCAATGACATCTTTAAATCAAATAAAGACGCATTATTTTTATTTTTTCAGATTGGATTTTTCACTATTTTAACGGCTATTTGTGTTGATAATCAATTGTTTAATGTATACGTTATCCCCTTTGCTATTATACCCATAAGCATTAGAGTGTTTTTCAACTCCTCGATAGCGCAGATGACTCATGCCACAGCCATCTTGATTTGTGCGCTTATGCTTGGAGATTCTACCGACTTTATTTTCTTGCAGCTCACAACAGCTATGGTAGCCGTTTTTAGCTTAAAAGACTTGTCAAATAGATTTCAATTTGTGAGGTGTTCGATTTTAATTTTTCTTTGCTATGTGCTTGTTTATATTGGCCTATGCCTACTTAGAGAAGGAAACTTAGCAAAAATAGATTGGAGTATGTTTGTATATTTTGGAATAAATTTCATCTTCCTAATGTTTACCTACGCTTTTATCTATATCATAGAAAAAATATTTAGATATACCTCAAGTGTGACCCTTATGGAGCTTTCGGATATTAATTCGCCTCTGCTGCGAGAATTTTCAGAGACTTGTCCGGGCACTTTCCAGCACTCTTTGCAAGTATCTGTTTTAGCATCTACCGCAGCAATAAAAATTGGAATTAATCCCCTCTTGATTCGCACAGGAGCCTTGTTTCATGATATTGGAAAAATTAAAAACCCAGCCTATTTTGCAGAAAATAAAATAAGCGATATGCAGGCGCACCAAGACTTGACGTACGAAGAGAGTGCGAAAATTATTATTCAACATGTGGCATTGGGCGTAGAGCTGGCAGAAAAACATCAGCTGCCTAGACAAATTATAGATTTTATAAGAACGCATCATGGCAAAGGAATAACCAAATACTTTTATAATTCCTATAGAAATGAAAACCCTGAGTTGGCGATTGATATTTCCAAGTTTAGCTATCCTGGTCCCAATCCATTTTCTAAGGAAACGGCAATAGTAATGATGGCCGACTCGGTAGAGGCCAGTTCGAGGAGTTTGAAAGAGTATACAGAAGCTTCTATCACGGCCTTGGTAAATAAAATCATCGACACACAAATAAAAGAAGGGCTACTTAGAGATAGCCCCCTAACTTTTAAAGATATAGAAGTCATTAAATCTGTTTTTATCGAAAAGCTGATAAATATTTTCCATTCAAGGATTTCTTATCCCGATTTGATAAATTAGTGGTGTCTATATATTTTTTCTTTATCCTGTGGGATTTTTCTTGAATTTGTTGCGAGCAAATTCAAGAATACCAGGAAGTATAGATAAAAATATAATTGCTACAATGAGTAATTTTAGATTCTTTTGAACAAAATCAAGACCACCAAAAAAGTGACCTAAATACACAAAAAGTGTAACCCATATGATGGCACCTGTAACATTAAAAATGGCAAAATTTCGGTAGTGCATCTTTCCCATGCCAGCAACAAAGGGAGCAAAGGTTCTGACAATGGGTACAAAACGGGCTAGAATGATAGTTTTGCCTCCATGCTTTTCATAGAAAGCATGTGTCTTTGTTAGATAGCTTTGTCTAAAAATCTTGGACTGGGGATTGCTAAAGAGTTTTTTCCCAAATAAATTCCCTATGGTGTAATTTACTGCATCGCCCAGTATGGCTGCTACAATCAATATGCCAACAAGCAGGTGCGTATCTACTTGATTTGTAGTTTGTACTGCCAACGCTCCTGCTACAAACAACAGAGAATCGCCAGGAAGAAAGGGGGTTACAACCAAGCCAGTCTCGCAAAAGATGATGAGAAAGAGTATGACATAAACCCACATACCGTATTCAGCAACAAGTTCGGCCAAGTGTACGTCTATGTGAAGGATGAAGTCGATTAAAAACTGAATATATTCCATGATTAAAATACAAAATTTATATTAAGAAGGTAAAAATACGCAAAACATTTTTATAGACTGCGTATTTTCTCTTTTTTTTTATACAAATCAGATGAGATTGTTAAGAAATGCAGACTTTATTTTTGGAATGCGCCTAAGGCTGCACATTAAAATTACGTGCTTGATGGTCATTTTTTACTCCCAAGACCAATTCTTGCAACATCTCTTTGAGCTCTTCAATAAAGACCTTAGCCTCATATTCTCCCTTTTCTATTTGTCGTAATTTCTTCTCCCACATACCTGTAAGTTCTGCCGATTTAAGTATGCCGTCTCCTATGGTTTGAATAAGTTCAACTCCAGTAGCTGTGGCAAGAAGATTTTTTTTCTCTTTACGAATATAATTGCGTTTAAAAAGCGTTTCTATAATAGCCGCGCGTGTGGAAGGTCTGCCAATCCCATTTTCTTTCAACACATCTCTTAGCTCCCCGTCCTCAACCAATTTGCCTGCCGTCTCCATAGCACGCAACAAGCTTGCTTCGGTATGGTATTTAGGGGGCTGTGTCATTTTATCCAAAAGAGAAGGTTCGTGAGAACCCTGTTCGCCCTTAATGAAAATAGGGAGAGTTTTTTCTTCGTCGGAAGCCTTGTTTGTATCTACTTTAGCAAAAACAAGTCGCCACCCGGGGCTTAAAATTTGCTTACCCGTTGCCTTAAGTACTACCCCTTCCACTTGAGCCAAAACAGTGGTTGAAGCAACTTTACAATTAGGATAAAAGGCCGCAATAAATCGCAGAGTAAGCAAGTCATAAACCTGCCTCTGTGGCTGAGATATATTGTTAGGAACAAGGCCTGTGGGTATAATGGCATGGTGATCTGTAACTTTGGTATTGTCAAACACTTTTTTTGATTTAGGAATTGCCGATTCCAGAAGTACAGCCGTCAGCTCTTGATAATCTTTGAGACCTCGTAGAATATTGCTTATTTTGGGGTAAATATCCTCACTAAGAAAGGTAGTGTCCACACGAGGATAAGTTGTAAGTTTATTTTCATACAAAGACTGTATCAATTTGAGTGTCTCGTCGGCAGAGAAGCCATATTTTTTATTGCACTCCACCTGCAAAGAGGTCAAGTCAAACAAACGAGGGGGAAGCTCATCGCCCTTTTTTGTG
The DNA here is from genome assembly GCA_003851245.1 of Bacteroidales bacterium. Taxonomy (GTDB): domain Bacteria; phylum Bacteroidota; class Bacteroidia; order Bacteroidales; family Azobacteroidaceae; genus BHEP01. Next base: position 9,201 of record BHEP01000046.1, read on the forward strand.
GCAATATCTGTTACTGTAAGCAAAGAGCCACGTATCTGGGCCAAAAAAGTCTCGCCCTCTTCTCGTGTAGTAAAACGTCCTTTTGCAGCCGAGAATACAGCCTCTCTATACAGTGTTTTTAGTTCCCAATATGCCTCGGGTATGAAGCTTTCTATCTCCAACTGCCTTGCCACAATCAATGCCAAAGTTGGGGTTTGAACACGCCCAATGGATAATACCTGCCTGTTTTGTCCATATTTAACAGTATAAAGGCGCGTAGCATTCATTCCCAAGAGCCAATCGCCAATGGCACGAGACAAACCCGCCTCATAAAGTTTCTGGAAATTTTCTTGAGGCTGCAAATTCTTAAACCCTTCGCGTATTGATTCTTCGGTAAGTGAGGAAATCCACAGACGCATCACAGGGCAATGGCAAGATGCTTTTTGCATTACCCATCGCTGTATCAACTCCCCTTCTTGTCCAGCATCTCCACAATTAATTACCTGCTCAGCCCCTGCTATAAGTTCTTCAATCACCCTAAATTGTCGTTCTGCTCCCTCATTTTTTATCAGTTTGATGCCAAAACGAGGGGGAATCATCGGCAAATCATACAGAGACCAACGCTTCCATTGAGCATAATATTCATGAGGCTCTTTGAGGGTACAGAAATGACCAAAGGTCCAGGTTACCTGGTAACCGTTTCCCTCAAAGTAGCCATTTCTTTTTGTGCTTGCACCCAGAATTAGGGCTATTTCGCGAGCTACGCTAGGCTTTTCAGCAATACAAACTTTCATTTTTACCTTTCTATAATTTTGTCATCGACCGACAAAAGTAAGCATTATTAAAGCCATCTCGTCTAAAATAAACGTTTTTTAATATAATACCCTTCAAACTCATTGACAATATAATTACTTTGCTTACCTTTGTAGATTAACAATTGCAGATTGACAATTTAATGGAGAAGTTTTATTTTTTATTAAAATTAACTTTTAAAAAAAACTTGGCTCAGTATTTGTGTTGTTAATTATTGAGATGCAAATTATTATTGTTGCGTCAAAGAAATGGATAGTAGTTACATAAAAAAAAAAACATAAATGAGTATAATGGTTAAGGCGATGAATTTTAAAAAAATAAGAAGTGTACTATATATTATTCCATTTTTTTTAGCCGCATCTATAATGGCACAAAAACCTATAGTAATGACCAATGTGGGGAAAATGAATGTGGCACCAGGAGCACAAATGTATGTCGACGGAAGTATTCATATGTACGACCCAACGGTTACAGAAGGAGTTCAGGTTCTGCAAAATGGGACCACTACCCTTACGGGCGATTTTTATCAAGACTCCCACAATCATGTCTTTGATGTTGATATAAAAAATTACACAACGAGTACAGGTATCATTCGCTTTGCTGGAGATGAAGATCAAACAATAACCTCCAAAAATAGCGAAAACACTTTCAATAGAGCCAAAAGATTCATTGCATTTCCTACCTTGGAAATAGCCTCTGGCAAATCTGTGTTTGTACAAGCTCGCCTGGGAATTGACGCAAACAACATAGCGGTAAGCAAGCCAAACGGTCAATTGCATTTGCGCTCAAACTACACTTCAGGGGAAGCTTTCGACGCTTCTCTGAGAATTATAAAACCAAATATATCCTACGACGACGACAGATCCAAAGCGCCTGCAGGAGCAGTCGTGGTAGAAAAGTCCGTTCTAGCTTACAGAGATTTGAATACGAGTGTGGCGAGCAGTTTGATGCCCTTCGCAAGTCCTTTTGAAGAGCAACTTTCCGGATATTTTGCTGGCAACTGGGTAAGATCGCCGCAGAGAGATGCCAAATTCCATACACAATATCCTTATGCCGACAAAACTACGACCCTTCCTCTCATTGATTTAGATCAGTATGTTATTGACCCGCAACAATATCTAAAAGCTGGTGATGCTTATTTGATTAAGCCTAGGGCAAAAAATGAATTCGACAACCTTATAGACAACCCCAACTCTCTAGAAATTACTGGAGGTGGTGCGCCAAATCCTGAGGAATACAAGAAAGACCTATTTGTATTTAACAGCCAGGCATACAACCTACAACCGGCAAGCAAGGAAGCTCTGATGCTGAAGCCTATATTTAACGAAGAGATAACTGGAGATGCCAGCAAAACGATAAACATACTTATAGGAAACTCATATACTGCTCCCATTGACCTTGTATCACTGAGCTCCTACATGCTGAATCACGCTTCATTGTACTTCAATAGGTACATATGGATATTTATGCCAGGCTCAAACACCTATGTGTCTTACGATGCCTATACAGGTCAAGGAGGCCCTGTGCAACCAGCCCCTCCTGCACTGATAACAAACAAGGACATTCCTTCTATGGGAGTTTTTATGATCAGATTGGCAAAGAGAAACAGCACTGGGCGGTTTACAATAGATAGGACTAGATTAAAGCATGGCAATACGGCTCACAATCTCAAGGCAACAGAATTTAAAGACGAGGTCTTTTTTGAAATAACTAAGGATGGAAACGAAAGGCAGTACGATGTGATGGCAGTAGGATTTAGGGAAAACGCAAAGGAAACTTTTGACGCCTTGGATATGGAGAAATTTACAAGCCCCGCTTTGGAGGTTATGCAAATTTATTCTCTGAGTTCCGATGGGCAAAAATTGGGCTCCAATTCCATTCCCGAAGGCACCAAGAGCGTAGTTATGTGTGCCGTACCTAATGGAAATAAAGGCGACTACACACTAGAAGCTAGCAGGCTGGAAAGCCTATATGGCAAAGGCCTTATATTGGAGGATGTGCTTACGACTAAGAAAATAGATCTTTTCCAAAATCCAATTTATAAGTTTTCGGTCACAGAAAGCGATCCCGAAAAAAGATTTATTCTACACTTCACCAAAGATTTTACATCAATAGATGAAACAGAAGACAGAATTAATGCCTATGTACATAATAGCACCTTGTATGTAAGAGGCTTGTCGGAGGCTACCGACATGGGCTCAAGTGTGACTGTATATGATTTGCAGGGAAGAGTTCTTATTAAAAGCACAATAGACAAAGCACCGGCTTTCGAACTCCCCCTATCCTTGGCTACAGGTGTATATTTAGTTAAGATAAATGGAGAAAAAATACAAACTACAATCAAATTTAGGAACTAAAATATTTTCTAAGCACAAAAAAAAGCCACTCGGAATCTTTCGAGTGGCTTTTTTTTTGTGCTATTATCACATAAAAAAGCGCCCATTGCCCCTAAGGAAATCACTCACCGACATGCGTTTCTTTCCTGTAGCTTGAATAGATTTCAAAGCAATAAAACCATCTAAAACAGCAACATGTAGATAATGCTTGCCGTCAGAAACAATTGCACCACAATCATGCTCATGATTTGTTGCAATAAATTCCGTTTCAAAAACTTTCAACTGAAATAAATCGCCAGCAAGGGTCGTCAATTCTGACCAAGCTGCAGGATAAGGCGAAAGTCCACGCACAAAATCATACACTTCTTTACCTGTTTTGTTCCAATTAATTTGGCAAGTGGGTTTAAATATTTTGGGAGCCGATCTAAGATCCTCTTCCTTAGTATAAAATTGACTTTGCTGCATTGCAACAACATTTCCTTCTTGAATTTTCGCAAGGGTTTGCACCAGCAATTCGGCACCTAAGACCATCAATTTGTCATGCACACTTCCGGCATCGTCAGTAGCATCTATTGGCATTTTATCTTGCAAAATAAGCTTGCCCGTATCTATTTGGTGAGTAAGAAAAAAAGTGCTCACCCCCGTCTCCTTTTCTCCATTTATGATAGCCCAATTGATTGGGGCAGCCCCTCTATATTGCGGTAAGAGCGAGGCATGAAGATTGATAGTTCCCTTGGAAGGCATATCCCAAACCTCTTGAGGAAGCATACGAAAAGCCACAACCACCTGCAAGTCAGCTCCCCACGACCTCAAGGCCTCTAAGAAAGAGGCATCCTTGAGTTTCTCGGGCTGCAAAATAGGCAGACCATGCTCCAAGGCATATTTCTTTATAGGCGAATATTGAGGCGTGGTCTGATGTCGCCCCATAGCTTTGTCGGGCATGGTAACAATCCCCACCACATTGAAGCCTCCTTCTAGCAAAGCTTGCAGGGGGGCTACAGCAAAATCGGGAGTTCCCATATACACAATTCTCATAACTTTATTATTTATCAAAACTTTTATAATTTATTTTTTCTTCCTGCGTCGCCAAAATAAATTTGGCAATTCTAATTTGGCAATTCTCAATTGTATTAAGCCTCTGCAGAAAAATTATCAACAAGAACTGCTCTGTACGCATTAAATATCTTAGATTTAGAAACAAAACCCAGGTACTGACCATCATCGTTTATAACAGGTAAATTCCAAGCGTTAGAATCGTCAAAAACACGCATTATGCTTTCCATGGGTAAATTAATATTAATCTTTGCCGGAGGTGCCGTCATAAATTTTTGTACATCAAAACGCTCATACAATTCTGGCCTAAACATAATGTTTCGTATATCGTCGAGCAAAACAACTCCTCTCAATACTCCCTCCTTATCTGTTACAGGAAACACATTCCTTTTAGAGTGCGCTATCACCTTTACCATATCTCCTAAACTCATATCTAGATGAACAAGCTTAAAATCAGTTTCAATAACAGAATTAATATTCAATAATGTAAGTACCGCCTTATCCTTGTGATGGGTAAGCAACTCTCCCTTTTGAGCCAGTCGCATGGAGTAAATACTATGCCGCTCAAACATAAGTATTGTGATATACGAACTTATGGAAACAATCATCAATGGGAGGAACAAGTCAAAGCCTCCAGTCAATTCGGCAATAAGAAACACCGCCGTAAGCGGCGCATGCATTACTCCTGCCATCATGCCCGCCATGCCCATGAGAGCAAAATTTCCCTCTGGCAGATGTGAGGTTTTTTCGAAATAATTGGAGGTGTGTGAAAAAATAAATCCTGTAATACAGCCCAAAAATAAGGATGGGGCAAAAATCCCTCCACAACCTCCCCCAGCATTTGTGGCACTTGAGGCAAAAACCTTAAACAAAACCAACATGCTAAGAAATATTACAATGCTCCAATAATTTTCTTTTAAGTTATAAAACATGCTGCCATCCATTAGCTCATGTACGGATGTTGGGTTCAGCAATTTACCAATGGTATCATAGCCTTCCCCATAAAGAGGGGGAAGCAAAAATATAAGAATGCTCAGGACAATGCCAGCAAACAAAAATTTCTTCCAATAAGTATCCAGCTTCCTAAAAAGACCCTCTGTCCATATCATAGATCTAGTAAAATATAAAGAAATTAATCCGCAAAGAACTCCCAGAAGAAGGACGTAGGGAATCCTGCCCATGGCAAACTCTTCCATCTGCGTAAATTTAAACATGGCATCAGTACCCGTAAAAATATAAGACACCGTGGCTGCGGTAACTGAAGCTATAAGCAGGGGCAAAACCGAAGCCAGTGTAAGATCTAGCATCAAAACTTCGATGGTAAAAATGAGTCCCGCAATAGGGGCCTTAAAAATTCCCGCAATAGCTCCCGCCGAACCACAACCCACCAGCAGCATCAAGGTTTTTTGATCCATCTTAAACATACGCCCCAAATTAGAACCTATGGCTGCGCCTGTCAAAACAATAGGAGCCTCTGCTCCTACCGAGCCCCCAAAACCTATGGTGATGGAACTCGCCACCAAAGACGACCATGTATTGTGGGGCTTGATGCGACTCTTGCGCTGAGAGATGGCATATAAAATCTTTGTAACTCCGTGCCCAATATCATCCTTGACCACATACTTTACAAACAATCCTGAGAGTAAAATACCCACTACAGGGTATATTAGGTAGAAGTAATTAGCCCCTTCAATATCAGCCCTCTCTGTTAAAAAATGCTGAATGCTATGGATAGAGCTTTTTAGGGCAATAGCAGCAAGAGAGGTACATAAGCCTACAAGAAAACTTATGATAAATATAAAATTTTTCTCCTTGATATGTTTTTCTCTCCAGCTTAGAAAACTTAAAAAATATTTCTTTGTATTGTTTATTATTTCAAACACCTTTTCCTGTTAATATGGTTCGTACTGTATAAATTAAAATCTTCACATCCAAAAAAATAGACATGTTTTCGTAGTATAAAAGGTCAAATTGCGATCGTTCAATCATGTGATCTACGTCTGAAGCATATCCATACTTGACCATGCCCCACGAAGTTATGCCTGGCTTTACATTGTGCAGCAGGTAAAAATAGGGAGCCTTCTGAACTATTTTATCTATGAAATATTTGCGCTCCGGCCTTGGCCCTACCAAAGACATATCGCCCTTAAGAACATTCCAAAACTGTGGCAACTCATCAAGCCTATACTTGCGCATCATGCGCCCATAATTGGTGATGCGCTTATCATTTTTTGACGAAAGCAATGGGCCTTCTTTCTCGGCATCTTCACGCATTGTTCGGAACTTACAAATATAAAATGGCTTCCCCATATATCCAATTCTCTCTTGCAAGAAAAATACCGAGCCCTCAGAATCCAATTTAATCCTTAATGCAAGATATATATAAAGAGGCGAGAGGAGGATTATTACAAACAGGGAAACAATTTTATCCAAACTATTTTTTATGTTTTTTCCGCTTTCCGAAAAATTGTTTGCCGTCACATCTACAAAGGGAACTCCCGTTATTGTCTTTGTCTTAATTCCTCCAGTAAGCATTTTCGCTGAGGTTATAGGCAGTTTTATTGGGAGCTTATACTTATATAGAGAATATAAAATTGGAAGTAGCTCTTCATTATTATCCTTGCCTATGGCTACAATGATTTCCTCAACACCAAGCTCTTGAATTATTTTTTCTAAGTCTTCAAAATCCCCCAAAGACAATATAGTGGAATCAGTAATATCTACAGAAAGCCCATTTTTTTCATGAAAACAAGAATCTACATATCCTACAACAGCAAATCCTAAGGCATCACTGGGCTTTTCTAAAGCTGCTTTCTGAACCAAGGCATTTTCTCGTGAGCCAATTATAAGTGCCTTAACCAAGCATCTGCGCCCATGAATTTTATTGGACGCGGTTTGTGTTATCAACAAACGAAAAAAATAAGTTATCGAAAAAGTCAAGCCAAATAAAAGCAAAAACTGCTCATAATAGATGTGGAAAAATCTGGGCAATTTATTCAATAACAATCCAAAAAAAATGATGAGAGTCCCTATAAAAACAGATTGAAAGGTGGTGAAAAATTCTGACAGCCTAGATTTTGCTAAGACCTCATTATAATAGCCCGAATAATAATAAATAGCAAGCCAAAGTATGGGAATAAACAGCTGCCCTAAGATGACATTTTGATAACTTACAAAAAGACCTAAAGAATCAAAGCCTTCAAACTGAGCCATCTCATAATAACGAACAATATTGAATAATGCCCAAGCCAAGGCTGCCGAAAAAAAATCGGAAAACAAATATTTCAGCACCTGCGTTTTTTTTCTCATCAAGATCTATTGTTGTATGTAGTTCCCCATTTCTTAAGATCTTATGATAGAGACTTCTCCCTTTGGCCCCAATTTTATAATGCTCGAAGGCTTGCCTACAGAAATGTCATCTCTTTTGTAATCAACTATATAATCTACGGCATTTATAATCTCGGAACTTATTTGAGAATAATTGCTAGGGCTGGCTTGACCGCTTATATTGGCAGAGGTAGAAACTATTGCACGCTTAAACTGGCGACAAAGCTGGTGAGAAAAAGGCTCTTTGGCAACGCGTATTCCTATGCTACCATCATCAGCAAGCAAGTTGGCAGCCAAATTGCGAGCTCCTGGATATATTATCGTTAGGGGCTTGTCCGACAAATCTATCAAATCTAAGGCTATGTCGGGATATTCGCTTAAATAATAATCTAGCCTTGCACTAGAGTCAATCAGTACCAACATAGATTTGGCATCCTCTCTTTGCTTTATTTCATAAATGCGCTGTACTGCTGCTGGGTTTGTGGCATCACAACCAATGCCCCAAATGGTATCTGTAGGATATAAAATAAGCCCTCCCTTGAGCAAAACACTACAAGTCCGCTTTATTTCTTCATTCATTATAAGAAAATAATTATCTAAATTACAAAGATATTCATTATTATTGTATAATTTTACACATTCGCAGAAAAATAAAAAAAGAAAAAAACATAGTAATGCCAAATAAATGGAATTATCAAACGCCAACAGAAGATCAGATACAAAAGCGCGATAAGTTTTCCAAACTTTTCGACCTAAGTCCAAGTGTGTGCTTACTCTTAATACAAAGAGGGATAGAAACAGAATCCGAAATCTACAAGTTTCTAAATCCTAGCATAAACGACTTGCACGATCCTTTCTTGATGCTCGACATGCGCAAGGCTGTAAATAGGCTAAATAAGGCCCTGGGCAACAAGGAAAAAATACTTATCTATGGAGATTACGATGTAGATGGGACAACGGCCGTTTCTTTGGTATATAAATTTTTGGAGCAAAATTGCACCAAATCCCATTTGAACTACTACATACCAGACAGATATGATGAGGGCTATGGAATCTCTTACAAGGGCATAGAATTTGCCTCTGAAAATGAGATAACACTTATTATATGCCTAGATTGCGGAATAAAAGCCATAGAAAAAATTGCTTACGCCAAAACCTTAGGCATTGATTTTATCGTCTGCGATCACCATATGCCGGGCAATGAACTTCCTGATGCCGTAGCCGTTTTGGATGCAAAAAGGAAGGATTCTACCTACCCCTACGAGCACCTCTCTGGCTGTGGTGTAGGATTCAAATTTATGCAGGCTTTTGCCTTGAGCAATGGGATAAATTTCTCGCAGCTACGAAATTTATTAGATTTAGTGGCAGTAAGCATAGCCTCCGATATTGTTCCAATTACTGGAGAAAATAGGATTTTAGCCCATTTTGGACTGAAACAACTCAACAGCAATCCCAATAAGGGCTTAAAAGGAATAATAGACATCTGCGGGCTGAGCAATAAGCATATAAGTATGAGTGATATAGTATTCAAAATAGGCCCTAGAATCAATGCCTCGGGCCGCATGATGAATGGAAAAGAAGCTGTGGATCTACTCCTTGCAAAAGATGCTGCCTCCGCCAAAGAAAAAAGTAAGAACATAGACCAATATAATGATGACAGGCGCGAACTAGATAAAAAAACAACCGATGAAGCGCATGCTCTTATCGAAGAAAATCCCGAAATACTAAACAATAAAATTATTGTTATATTTAAACCCAACTGGCACAAGGGAGTTATTGGAATTATTGCCTCCAGGCTCACCGAAAAATATTATAAACCCACAATCGTCATGACCCTTTCCAATGGGTTCATTACTGGCTCTGCCAGATCCATCACTGGTTTTGATATTTACAAGGCCATAGAATCCAGCAAAGATATTTTGGAAAATTTTGGAGGACACCCCTTTGCTGCTGGAATGACTCTTAAAGAGGAAATACTAGATACTTTTAAAAACCGCTTGGAATCTTATGCCGACGAATTTATGATAGAAGAGCAAATGACGCAGACGCTAGATATAGATGCTACTCTGGATTTTATGGAAATTAATCAAAAGCTGATAAGAGATCTCAACAGAATGAATCCCCTAGGACCAAACAACCCAAAACCTATATTCTGCACACTCAATGTCAAAGACTATGGCACGAGTAAACTCGTTGGAAAAGAACAAGAACACATAAAGTTGGAAATGATAGACAACTCCTCAACCAATACCATACAAGCAATTGCATTTGGCATGCACAGACATATTAAAGCCATTAAAAATATGGATAACTTCGATATTTGTTATACAATAGAAGAGAACACTTACAACAACAAAACAAGTATTCAGCTAATGACAAAAAATATACGTACAAATAACAATACAGACTGATACATTGTGAGCCGTTTTCACCAAATACTAAAAGAATATTGGTCCTACGATCAATTTAGACCACTACAAGAAGAGATCATTATTTCTGTTGCCCAGGGGAAAGACACTCTTGGTCTAATGCCAACGGGTGGAGGGAAATCTCTAACATTTCAAGTGCCTACCATGGCTATGGAAGGCATCTGCCTGGTGGTAACCCCACTGATAGCCTTAATGAAAGATCAGGTAGATAATCTTAAGAAAAAAGGGATAAAAGCCACCGCTGTATACTCAGGAATGAGCAGGCAGGAAATTATCACAAACCTAGAAAATTGTGTCTTTGGCAATTATAAATTCTTATATATTTCGCCCGAGCGACTAAGTACCGAACTTTTTCTCGCCAAGCTTCACTATATGAACGTATGCATGCTGGTAATTGACGAATCTCATTGCATCTCTCAATGGGGATATGATTTCAGGCCTGCCTATCTAAAAATTGCTGACATTCGCTCCCACCTCCCCAATGTTCCTGTGCTTGCTCTCACGGCAACGGCAACGGCAGAAGTTGTAGAGGACATACAAGACAAACTCCTTTTCAAGCATAAAAATGTTTTTAAAAAAAGCTTTGAAAGAGATAATGTGGCTTATATTGTTAGAAAAACAGAAGACAAATTATTTGAGATCAGCAATATATTTTCCAAGGTCCCTGGCTCTGGATTGCTGTATGTAAGAAGCAGAAAGCGAACAAAAGAAATTGCCATAGAACTCCAAAGACAGGGAATAAAAGCCGACTTTTTTCATGCAGGACTCAATTCAGAAGAAAAAAATAGCAAGCAAAATCAGTGGAAAGAAAATGAAATTAGAATAATGGTGTGCACAAATGCCTTTGGAATGGGTATAGACAAGCCCGATGTTAGGGTGGTAATACACTATGAAATGCCCGACTCCATAGAAGAGTATTTTCAGGAAGCTGGCAGAGCTGGCAGAGATGAGGAAAAAGCATATGCCATTGTTATATATTCCGAACGCGATAGTGCCAAACTTATAAAACGAGTAAAAGATGAGTTTCCTGAAAGAAAATTTATCAAAGAGGTATATGAAAAACTAGCATATTATTTACAAATTGCTGAGGGCTCAGGATTTCAAACAAGCCACAATTTTGACCTGCAAATGTTTTGTACAAACTTCAAATTAAGTTTTACCCAAGTACACAACGCTCTCAAGCTATTGCAACTTGCGGGATACATAGAATACAACGAAGAGGTAGACAAGCAATCCAGACTGCTATTTACAACAAGCCGAGACGACCTATACAGATACAAGGATTTTAATCCGCAGGCCGAAAACCTCCTGCAAATAATACTCCGCTTGTATAGTGGGATGTTTGCTGAATACATATCTATCAATGAGGGCATTCTCTCTACTCGCACAGGGATGAATAGGCAAGAAATATACGACACATTAAAAATGCTGGCTGCCCAGCAAATTATAAGTTTTATTCCTGCAAAAAAAACTCCTACAATCACCTACAGCCAAAATAGAGAAGATATAAAATACATGAATATACCTATTGCTGTATATGAGACAAGAAAAAACAAACTGGAAAATAGAATAAAAAGCATCATAGAATATGGAGCTTCTACCACCACTTGCAGAAGCAGGATCTTACTTTCGTATTTTGGAGAAAATAAAAATAATGATTGTGGACAATGTGATGTATGCCTAAAGAAAAAACACAGCTCTCTCAACAACTACCAGTACAACATCATTGCAAACGAGATACGCAGCAGAATTAAAAAAACAGACTCGCCAATACCTGTAAGTGACTTTTTCGACAAGCTACCATTTAGTACAGAACAAATCATCACCTGCGTGCGCTTTCTTGCAGATGCCAATGAGATTGGTTTGGAAAACGAATTTATTTTAAAAATAAAATAAAATAAATTGACTATTTTTAACTATTTAACAACAAATAGCCGTATAAAGTTAGTTTTTTTACTACTTTTGCAACTCAAACAATAAACTTTCAAAACAATAAACTTTCAAAACATGAAAAAAAACGTAATACTACTACTAAATTTTATTTTGTTTACCTTTATTTCCCTTAGTATTAATGCCCAAGAAAGATCTGAAGACGGCTTTCTAAATAAATTTGGCGTAGGCGTAAAATTAGGAACCTATGGCCCAGGCATAGACGTACACACCTCGCTCACAAAAAACATTAAGGCCAGGGTAGGACTATCTCTTATGTCGTATACATATACGGGAGATGTAGATTTTACGGGCCATTATACACATAAGGACTACCCTACTCCTATTGCTATTCCTGGAACTATTTCAGATTTTAAATTTAAGTTCTTCAACACAAGTTTGCTATTTGACTATTACCCAATGGAATCTGGAATATTTTCTCTGACAGCAGGGGTATATCTGGGCGACAATTCTGTCAAGAGCATTGGTAAGATAACTGACTACGAGGCTATTGTCACACAATATCCAGAAGCTGAGGAGTTTGAAATTGACGGATACACATTCAAGCCATATAAAAATGGTAGCTTCGATATTAATATTGCATTAGGAGAAACCATCAAGCCTTATTTTGGGTTCGGTTTGGGAAGAACCATTCCAAAAAGTAAGCTCGGGTTCAAATTCGACCTAGGAATGATTTACCAAGGAATGTATGATATAACAAGTCCTAACACAGAAATGGATCTAAACGAAAAAACAGAAAGTGAAGATATTGACCTACCTTTTTCTAGAGACCTCCTAAAATGGTGGCCTATGATTTCTTTCGGTCTAAACTATAGATTTTAACTAAAAAAAGAGTTTTTTCTTTGGAATTAAAAATAAAAGCGTACATTTGTATCTCAACAATTAAGAATAATACGAAGTGATCAATAAACTGTATTTTACATACTCTTATTTTTACTTTTACTTTAGCGAAAAAGTAAGAAAGGATCTTTGTATATAAACAAATTGATAAAATAAATAATATAAAATATAAACTACTGTCGTATACGACAGGATTTTCTGTGCAATAAAA
>BHEP01000047.1 GCA_003851245.1 Bacteroidales bacterium
ATATTTTACTTGCAATTATTATTCGTAAATGCTATGCAAAGATAATGCTTTTTTTCGTATTTCCAAAATAAAATAATTTTTATTTAAATAAATTATTTTGCTATTGTGGACTCCTACCCTCTAAAATCTTTGCGAGCAAGGTTTTGTTAATCTTGCTCGCAAAAGGTATTACCTACTATACTCCGTCTAGTGCTCTGTAAATACTTAAGGGCAGCATGAAATTATTGAAACTTCTCTTTGAGCTATTCAATATTTGTTTGCAGCAGGTTTTGTTTGCAGTAGGTTTTGTTTGCAGCAGGTTTTGTTGGACTACAAGGAGCATTCCAATTTTACTTGCTCCAGCCACTGAGTGAGCCTGGCATCTGTCAGTTCTGATTCATTGTCTTCGTCCAAAGGCAGTCCAGAAAACTTTCCGTCCACCTCCGACAAGGAGGAGTCAAAGCTATAGGCCGAGGCATCTACACCTCCACCTACGACAGCGGCTCCAGCTTTTTCTGCTGCAAGAACCAGCAGATTAATAGCCTCGCAGAAACTATCAGAATAGGATGAAGAGTCGCCCATTCCAAAAACGGCTACTTGTTTTTGCGACAAATCTTGCGTAGATAGAGTGACCTCCAAGCCATCCCAATCATCCTGCAAGTCGCCAACGCCAGTGGTGGAGGCCCCTAAGAATAAAATCTCGTAATTGTTTACCAACTCTATCGAAACATTGGCAACATCAAAAACATGTTTTTTGTCTACGCCTAGTTTGGTGGCAATAGATTTTGCTACCTCCTCTGTGTTGCCTGTCGACGAACCATAAAATATTCCTATTGTTTTCATAAATTTGTTGTTAGTTAATATTTTAGCTAATGCTTTTTTAATATTTTAGTTAATGCTTGTTTAAATGCTTGTTTTAATGATTGTTTTAATGCCTGTTTAAATGCTTTAGATTAAAATATAGTATATTTAATTACTTGCAAAGTTATGCTCTTAAGAAACAACAAACAATCACTATAAATGGGGATTTTTATTCGCCAATGATAGCTATTTATAATGAGTGCTTATAGAAATTATTTCACAACTATTGACCAGCACATAATAATTATGTATTTTTGGCAGATGAAACAGGTACAAATAAATTACTGGTGGCAGGCTATGCGCCCAAAAACCCTAGCAGCATCCATCATGCCCGTTATCCTAGCCTGTGCATTAACAATTCATGCGGGAAAGTTTCAGGCAATTCCAGCAGCTATTTGTTTGGTGTTTGCTATATTAGTGCAAATAGTGTCCAATTTTTTGAACGACTACTACGATTTTATAAAAGGCTCAGATCGTAGCGATCGCCTAGGGCCCGAGAGGGCGGTTGCAAAAGGATGGATAAGCCCCTCCAAAATGCTAAGGGCATCCATTTTATTGATACTTGTGGCTTGCATACTAGGATCTGCGCTTATTTATTATGCAGGATGGCAAATGATTTTTGTAGGCATAGCCGTTTGCCTGGGCGCATTTGCCTATTCGTCAGGCCCCTACCCCTTGGCATACCATGGCTTAGGAGATATTTGTGTAGTTGTTTTTTACGGAATTGTTCCTGTAGGCTTCACTTATTATGTACAAAGTTTGGATTGGACTATTGCCACCACCATTGCTGGAGTTAGCATAGGCATTGTAGCGACCAATATACTTGTAGCCAACAATTTTAGAGACCGTAAAGAAGACAAAATATCCAATAAAAACACAAGTATTGTACTTTTGGGAGAGCAGTTTGGAATTTGGTTTTATCTATCCAATGGCATTATAGCTGTTTTGCTTACAACATTTTTTTATTGCCTACAAATGCCACTAGCTGCTATTTTGCCTCCTCTGTATCTAATTGCACATATACGAACCTGGAAAAAAATGCGTAAAATATACCAGGGCAAGGACTTGAATAGTATATTGGAAGAAAGCGCAAAAAATACAATATTTTTTGGACTATTATTGTCGATAGGCATTCTTCTTTCTTAAATAATGCCTACTTTTGTATCCTGATTTTTAAATAGATAAGTAATAATAGACAAATGCGAACTTCTACCCTACAGTATTTATATTTGCAAAAGCCGCTTACGCTGCTTATTTTTATCTGTACTTTCATAAGCCTGCCATGGATAGGAATGGGCGACTACTACACCAAGGGAGAGCCTCGGGAAGCATCTGTTGCCATAGCCATGCTTGACAGGGGAGATTGCATTTTGCCCAATGTTTATGCCGACGAAGTAGCATACAAGCCCCCTTTTACCCATTGGATGATTGCCGTATTTTCCATTCCCCAAGGAGAGGTAAGTCCTTTTACCTCACGCCTGCCATCGACCCTAGCTTTTATAGGAATGATTGGAATGGTCTTTGTTTTTTATGGTAGGCGGCTCAAATTTCAAGAAGCATTCCTCACCTGCCTTATTTTGATGACAAGCTTCGAGCTCCATCGAGCAGCAATGACTTCGAGGGTAGATATGGTACTTACCAGCCTTATTGTGATAGGATTGATACTCCTATACAAATGGGAAGAGGAGAGGCAAATTAAGGGTTTTCCAATATTGGCAGCCGTATTTTTAGGATTGGCAGCCTTGGTAAAAGGTCCAGTAGGCATTATTTTGCCCTTACTTGTATTTGGCATCTACCTATTGGTTCTAAAATACAAATTTTGGAAAATTATAGGGAAAATTAGCCTCTTGGCGGCCGTTTCATTCTCCTTTTTGGCAATATGGTATATACTTGCCTACCAGATAGAGGGCGATAAATTTATAGATCTTGTGTGGGCAGAAAATATAGGACGTTTTTTTGGCACAGACAATCTAAATATCAACTACCATTTGGGCCATGAAGAGCCCCTATGGTTTCTTTTTCTAACTCTTATAACGGGCTTCATTCCGTGGACTCTGCTGCTATTCCTTTCGCTTTTTTCAGTAAAATACAGCTTAAAATCTTTCACACTCAAGTCGATCAAAGAAGGCATTGCTAGAATGGATAAGGTAAAGTTGTTTTCCTTGATAGCCTCGGTAGTCATTGTAGTCTTTTACTGCATTCCAATCAGCAAGAGGAGCGTATATTTGATGCCCGCATATCCTTTTTTAGCTGTTTTTATGGCACAATATATACTCTACATCTGCGAATACAAGCCTAAAACCTTGCGCGTATTCAGTATTTTTATAGGTTTTTTGTCCTTAGCCTTTTGCAGCTTTCTTTTATGCATTCTGCTTATTCCCGATTTTGATCCTCTAGCATTTGCCGTTTTTTTTACAAATAGCGAGCGTGCACTGGAAGATATTCAGCTACTTTTTGCAGCAATGACCTATCCTAAGGCTATTTATCTGTCTTTGGCAGGGCTTTTGATGATAGCAATCTATGTTTTGTATTACCACCTGAATAGAAAAAATAATTTGAAAATATTGTACGCCACCATTGGCGTTTATTTGGCACTAAACCTATGCCTCGACGGCATTATTTTGCCAGCTTTCAAAGACTCCAAATCGGTGCGTCCAATTGCCGAAAAAATAAAAACTACATATATTAACGACGGACAGAGAATATATGTGATGAGCAACTTGTTTGAATACAGCAATATGTATGGCCTAAATTTCTATTTGGGCAATAATTTTCACAATTTCGAGAAAGAAACTCCCCAGGAAGGATTTTTCTTAGTTGGCGAAGGCAGTTTTGGCAAGGTACAAGAAGTATATGGCGAAGCATACGATTTCGAGCTGATGCTTCAAGAAAATAATACCAGCCGAGATGGAGAGAGAGTAATTCAATTATATACCTTTAACAAAAAATAAAATAATAATTATGTTGACAATTGACAAATTTGACTTTGCAGGAAAAAAAGTCTTTGTGAGAGTAGATTTTAATGTCCCCTTGGACGATAAATTCAATATCACCGACGACACTCGCATTCGTGCAGCCCTACCTACATTAAAAAAAATCGTTGCTGATGGAGGCGCTTTAATCATAGCTTCGCATCTGGGCCGTCCTAAAGGGGCAACAGACAAATTTTCGCTCAAGCACATACTTCCACAAGTTAGCAAGCTTTTGGGTGTAGCTATTGAGTTTGCCGACGACTGTATGGGAGAAGCTACTGCAAAAAAATGCGCAGCCCTCAAGGCTGGAGAAGTCCTATTGTTGGAAAATCTTCGCTTTTATGCCGAAGAAGAAGGCAAGGCTCGCGGACTCGCTGACGACGCTTCGGATGATGCAAAGGCAGCAGCAAAAAAAGCAATCAAGGAAAGTCAAAAAGAATTTACCAAAACCCTGGCGTCTTATGCCAATGTATATGTAAATGATGCTTTCGGAACAGCACATCGCGCCCATGCTTCTACAGCACTAATTGCCGATTATTTTGATGCAGAGCACAAATTATTTGGCTTCTTAATGCAAAAAGAAATTGATGCCGTAGAAAAAGTAATGAAGGATACGGCACGCCCATTTACTGCCATCATGGGAGGATCTAAGGTATCGTCAAAAATCGACATCATAGAAAATTTGCTAGGAAAGGTAGACAATCTAATAATCGTTGGCGGCATGTCTTTCACCTTTTCCAAGGCATTGGGCGGCAATATTGGCAGCTCTCTTTGCGAAGAAGACAAGCTTGATCTTGCCTTAGAACTTTTGGAAAAAGCCAAGAAAAACAATGTAAAATTATTGATTGCCGAAGATGCTAAAATAGCAAATTCGTTTAGCAATGATGCAGAAAGCAAATTTGCCGATGCCGATAATATCGAAAACGGCTGGTTGGGACTCGATATTGGTCCTAAGGCAGAAGCTGAATTTGCCGAAGTAATAAAAAATTCCAAAACCATACTATGGAACGGGCCAGCAGGAGTTTTTGAATTTTCCAACTTTGCGCATGGCTCTTTGGTATTGGCAGAAGCCATTGTTGCAGCAACTGAAAAGGGAGCTTTCTCGCTTGTAGGCGGTGGCGACTCTGTAGCCTGCGTCAATAAATTTGGCTTTGCCGACAAGGTCTCCTATGTATCTACTGGCGGAGGAGCTCTATTGGAATTTATAGAAGGTAAAGAACTTCCAGGCATCAAAGCCATCAGAGGATACTAATCAGGAATAATAGATGATGATGAATAATAAATAATTTGCTTATGCAGGGTGTTTATTGTTCATTATCTATTCATTTATACTTATTGACTTGAAATTTTCGCTTGACCATAATAATGCCGAGTTTAAGTACGCACTCGAACTTATAACAAATACCAAACAGTCTGTTTTCCTTACAGGAAAGGCTGGTACGGGCAAGTCTACGTTCTTAAAACACCTATGTTCAGAAACTAAGAAAAAACACATAGTGCTAGCACCAACAGGCGTGGCAGCTATAAATGCGGAGGGAGTGACCCTGCATTCTTTCTTCAAACTACCATTCCGGCCCATTATTCCTAATGACCCCGATTTGAGCCTAGAAAAAGGTCGCATATTCGATTTTTTTAAGTACACAAAAGAGAAGGTCAAAATAATAAGGGATGTAGAACTCATCATTATCGATGAAATATCTATGGTAAGAGCAGATATGATAGATACCATTGATAGGATATTGCGCGTATATTCTCAAAATGCCCGTCTACCTTTTGGAGGCAAGCAACTGCTCTTTGTAGGCGATGTTTTTCAGTTAGAGCCCGTGGTGCCTTCCGACGAAAAAGAGATTCTCAAACTTTTTTATCCCAGTCCATTTTTCTTCTCGGCAAAGGTTTTTGAGTCAATAAATCTTGTAGCCATAGCCCTACAAAAAGTATATAGACAAAACGACCCCGCTTTTATAGCTATTTTAGATAAGATAAGAATAAATAATATAAATCCTAAAGACCTAAATATTATCAATGAAAGATATGATCCCGATTTCTATCCTTCGGATGATGAAATGTATATAACCCTAGCAACGAGAAGAGATCATGTAGATTATATAAACGAAAAAAAACTGTCGGATATAAAGACCCCAGAATTTATACACGAGGGAATAGTTGAGGGAGATTTTTCGGAAAAAAATCTACCCACAGCAAAAACCCTTACCATAAAAACAAAGGCACAAATTATATTTCTCAAAAACGATCCCGAAAGAAGGTGGGTTAATGGAACTATAGGAACCATCTCTGAAATAAATGATAGTCAGGAGATATATGCCGAATTAGACAACGGACTAATAGTGATGGTATTGCCCGAAACTTGGCACAACTACCGCTATCGCTACAACGATAAAGAGAAAAAAATTGAGGAAGAGATAGTAGGCACTTTTACACAACTACCCATAAAGCTAGCATGGGCTATTACGGTTCACAAAAGCCAGGGTCTTACTTTTTCGAGGGTGGTGATTGATTTTTCCGGGGGCGTATTCGCTGGTGGACAGGCATACGTTGCCTTGAGCCGTTGCGTTTCGCTGGAAGGAATGGTGATGAAGAAGAAAATTTCTCCCACCGATATTTTTATACACCCTCAAATAGTAGAGTTTAGCAAAAATTTCAACGACAAGCAGCTCATAGAAAAATCGCTGAAAGAGGCACAAGCCGATTATTTGTACCAACAAAGCCTTGAGCATTTCGACCAAGGAAATTTTAGGGCCTGTATCGATAGTTTTTTCAAGGCCATACATTCGCGCTACGACATAGAGAAGCCCTTAGAAAGACGCTTCATCGAAAGAAAATTAGGAATTATTCGCCAATTAAGAGATCAAAATAAGGACTTACAGCAACAATTACACACTAAAAATAATGATCTGAAAGTGTATGCCAAAGAGTATTATTTGATGGGTAACGAATGTATTGTAAAGGCCAAAGATGCCAATGCAGCTCTAGCAAATTTCAATAAAGCGATAAAAATGTATCCCAATTATCTCGATGCCTGGATAAGGAAGGGAATTACCTTGCACGATATTAAGGAATATCATGAGGCCGAAATTTGTTTTAACGAGGCTACAAGGCTTAGCCCCCTATTTTTTAAAGCATTTTATAATAGAGCAAAAAATAGATTGGCAATGAAATTGTATGAAGAAGCTTTTTCCGACTTTAGCAAAGCTTCAGAAATAAAGCCAAGGCATATTGCTACTTACGAATACCTGGCAGAAACGTGTATGCACCTAAAAAAAGACGAGCTGGCACAGAAATGCCGAGAAATTGCAGAAGCTTTGAGAGAAGGCAATTTATAGGACTGTGATGGATTAAAATACTCCATTTATTAAAACTCGTATTGATTTATTGTATAAGTTTACAGCTGGGTTTCTTATTTATATGAATATTTTGTAATTTTATTGTATGAAAAAAGGTTTAATTATTACAGGCAGTATCCTGCTTACGTTTTTAGTAATTCTAATTATTCTTCCTTTTGCTTTTAGAGGTAAATTGGTAGATATTGTAAAAAAAGAATCCAACGAGATGCTGACTGCCAAGTTAGATTTTAAATCAATAGATTTGAGTTTTCTCTCTAGTTTTCCGCAGGCAAAAATATCCTTGAAAGATTTTTATATAGTCGGCACAGAGGCTTTTGCCAACGATACCTTGGTCTATGCAGGAGAATTGTCTATTAGTGTAAATCTCAAAAGTTTTTTTGGCGATACTGGCTATGAGGTGTCGAAGGTAGAACTCAAAAATGGAAGCCTACGCGCCCTCGTCTTGGAAGATGGTAGGGCAAATTGGGACATTATGAAAGTAGATTCTACGCAAACTGATGCTGTAAGTGAATCTGATGGGAATTTTAAACTGCTTCTCCAACAAGTAAGTGTTAAAAACACCAATATTTATTACAAGGATGATGTTCTTAAAACTAGCATTGATCTCAAAGGTATTGATCTCAAGCTCAAAGGAGACATGACTGCAGATGTGACAGAAATAGAAACGGAATTCTTTGTAGAGGAACTGAATTATATAATGGATAAAATACCTTATTTATACAAGGCAAGGGCAAAAGCAGAGATGAAAGTAGAAGCCGATATTAAGAATATGAAGTTTACATTCTCCAAAAATGAGTTTAAAATCAACGAAATACTCTTCTCTTTCGACGGATGGCTTGCCATGTTGGAGGACGAGAGTATGGATATGGACATCAAACTAAATGCTCCTTCTACCCAATTTAAGGATGTTCTTTCTATGGTTCCTGCGCTCTATGCCAAGGATTTTAAAGACATCAAAACCTCTGGAGAAGCCACACTTTCGGCCTCTATAAAGGGAAAAATGACTGAGACCCTACTCCCCGCTTTCGACGTAAGGCTAATGGCCAACAAGGCTATGTTTCAATACCCTTCATTGCCCAAGGCTGTTACAAATATTGCTATAAGAATGGACATCAGCAATCCTGGAGGATCTGCCGATAATACCCTGATTGATATTTCCAAATTTCATTTCGAGATAGCAGGAAATCCTTTTGATA
The DNA here is from genome assembly GCA_003851245.1 of Bacteroidales bacterium. Classification (GTDB taxonomy): domain Bacteria; phylum Bacteroidota; class Bacteroidia; order Bacteroidales; family Azobacteroidaceae; genus BHEP01. The sequence goes on from BHEP01000047.1 coordinate 8,371, forward strand.
TCACCCTAAAAGCCAGCCATATGGTATCGGATGCCACAATTGCCCTCTCTGCCATAGGGCATTTGGATCTGGATATGATAAAGGAGGTTTATCCCTTGGAAGATATGGAAATGACTGGAAAGCTTGATGCCAATCTTAAGTTTGCAGCACGCATGTCGGCAATAGAAAAAGAGCAATATGAGAAAGTAAATGCCGAGGGCTCGCTAAAACTCAAGGAAATGCTTATCAAGCAAAAAGATCAAAACGATGTGCATATCAAAGAGGCGTCAATGACCTTCAACCCCCGCAACGTAGATCTGAATAGCCTTTCTGCCCAGATAGGTGAAAATGATATACAGGCCAGTGGGCATTTGGAAAATTTTATTCCCTATGTACTAAAGAATGATGTGTTGCGAGGAAATCTCAATATTAGTTCAAATTACCTAAACCTCAACGACTTCATGAGCGATGAAACTGCCACCAGTGCAAGTGCCAATGATAGCTCGGCAATGGCGGTGATAGAAATACCCAAAAATTTGGATTTTAAGTTGGATGGGAAATTCAAAAAAGTGCTGTTCGACAATATGGAGATGGAAAATGTTGCTGGACAATTGGCTGTAAAAGATGGCAAGGTAGACATGAAAAACGTAATTATGAATACCTTGGGAGGAAGCATGATTATGAATGGATATTATGACACTTCAAAAAATCCAAAACAGCCAGAGGTTTCCTTTGATTTGAATATAAAGAATGCGTCATTTGCCAAAACTTTCTCTACATTTGTTACCGTTCAGAAGTTTGCTCCAATCTTTGAATCTTCGGCGGGAACTTATTCTACCAATTTTAAGATGACTTCCCCTCTGGGTCCCGACTTAATGCCCCTGCTAAATAATATTAACGCCGAGGGATTACTTCTATCAAATAATCTTGAATTGAACGATGTGCCTGTAATGAATATGATAGCCTCAAGCCTTAAAAACGACAGTTTCAAGCACTTAAAAATAAAAGATTTGAATCTTCCCTTCAGCATTCATGCTGGCCGGGTAAATACCAAGCCCTTTGATATAAATTTTAATGGGGGAAAAATGAACCTTGCAGGAAGTACTGGACTGGATCAGACAATATCCTATACGGCCAAAATAGATCTGTCGGATAAAATGACTGGAGGCTATCTCAAAAAAGTAAACCTAAGCATTGGAGGCACATTTTCCAAACCTACCATTGGCATAGATACCAAAGATATTGTAGGACAGATTATCGACAATATTGGTGGCGGATTGCTTGGTGGTACTGAGGGCTCTTTGACAGAAAAAGCAGGCGAAGAAATGAGCCATCAAATAGAAAACATACGCAAACAAGCCAAAGAAACTGGCGATAGATTGATTGAAGAAGCTGACAAGCAAGGGCAGAACTTGATTAATGAGGCCAAACGCACAAAAAATCCATTGGCTAAGGCAGCTGCCGAACAAGCTGCCAAATCTGCTGCTAAAAAGCTCAATACAGAGGCTCAAAAAAAGGCCTCTCAACTAAACGAAGAGGCTGAGAAGCAAATACAGAGCTTTACCAGTAAGGTCAATGTAGAGAAATAAGGTCTAATTTCAGGAGTATTCAATAAAAAAAAAGGCTTGATTTATCGTCAAGCCTTTTTTTTACAATTATTTTTTAAGACTTGTCTTAACTCTTGTCTGCACTATTTTTTATTGGCAATATAATCGACAATCCATTTACCTACTTCAGAGGTTTTATGTGATTTTCCATCACTGGCAATATCTTCGGTCACAATACCAGCCGCCATAGAAGCATCTACCGCCTCACGAATAAGCTTACCTTCGTCCATGAGCTTAAACGCATATTCAAACATCAGTGCTGCCGATAGAATAGTGGCCAAGGGATTGGCTATATCCTTACCTGCCGCCTGAGGATAGGATCCATGTATGGGCTCAAAAACGGAGGTGTGTATACCCACAGAAGCCGAGGGCAACATACCCAGTGATCCCGTAATAACGGAAGCCTCATCGGTGAGTATATCGCCAAACATATTTTCGGTAACCATCACATCAAAACGCTTTGGGCATTGAATAATCTGCATGGCGGCATTGTCGACAAACATATACTCTGTTTCTACATTGGGAAATTCTTTTTCTATTTCCTGCGATACCTGACGCCACAAGCGTGAAGTTGCCAAAACATTTGCCTTATCTACAATACATAATTTATTGCTGCGCTGCTGTGCATATTTATAAGCCAAGCGAACAATTCTCTGTATTTCTTCTACTGTATATACGCAAGTATCATAGGCGGTGAGTCCATCTTCGGAACGCCCCTGAGGGCTACCAAAATAGATGCCTCCAGTAAGTTCGCGGATACACATAAAATCGGCACCTTCCACCAAGTCTTTGCGCAGAGGCGATTTGTGAATAAGAGATGCAAAGGTGGTTACAGGTCTAATATTGGCATAGAGCCCCAATTTCTTGCGCATTGCTAGCAAGCCTTGCTCGGGACGCACTTTTGCCGAGGGGTCGTTGTCGTATTTGGGTGCTCCAATGGCTCCAAAAAGCACTGCGTCAGAAGCCATACACAAGTCGTGGGTTGTATCGGGATAGGGATTTCCTACGGCATCGATAGCACATGCGCCCACCAAGGCTTGCTTGTGACTGAGGCTATGGCCAAATTTATCGCAAATGGCTTGAGTTACTTTCAGTGCCTGATCTACAATTTCGGGCCCTATTCCATCGCCGGGAAGAACTGCAATGTTCAAATTCATACTTATAAAGTTTGTTAAAGTAATTATTTTATTTTTATTATCCTTGTCTTATCCTTGTCTTATCCTTAATCCTCTCTATCATAGTGGATATACCTAGGTAAAGAGGGCTCATATTCTTCATTATCCCAGAGGCTGCTAGTAATCATTAAGTCAGCACTGTATCTATTGCAGGCAATAGGTACATTATGAATACGGCACTGGCGCAATAGCATCTGAATATCAGCTTCGTGCGGCTGTGCTGTAAGATCATCAATAAGGAAAATTGCTAAATTTACTTGATTTCTTACCACCAAGGCAGCAATTTCGGCATCTCCTCCTAGGGGTCCTGAGTTCATGCAGGAGACTTCAACCTTTATTCCTTTTTTTTCAAAGGCGTCTCTAATGAGGTTTCCTGTTGTACCCGTACATACTAGGTGATGTCGCGAAAGGGTGTCTGCGTTAAACATGGCCCATTCTACCATATCGGCTTTACGCTGATCGTGGGCAACAAGAGCGATTGTTAATTTTTTGTTCATACTATTTGTTTTTAATCCGTTCATTCAGCAAAATTAGCACATTTATTTACATATTCTCTATCCAATTCAACATTTTTACTGTTGCTATGATGGCAGCCTTTGTCTGATCAACATCCAAGCCCGAGGTTTTGAAGTTTTTATCTTTAAAGTTCCATTCAATAACCGTTTGTACCAAGGCATCGGTGCGTCCGCCACTAGGAATCATCACACAATAGTCTCTGAGGGAGGGTTTGGGCTTTTCTAGTTGGGTGTATATCTTCCACAAGGCCTTTGAAAATGCGTGATACTGCCCATCTCCAGGGGATGTTTGTTCGTATACATTACCATCAATTTCCAGTTTTACTGTTGCACAGGGTCTCAAACCTTGGGTCAGGGACATTGAATAGTCAATAATTTTTACCCTTTCGGTATTGTCGTAATCAAGAACATCCGAAATAATATAGGGCAGATCATCTTGGGTGACGATTTCTTTTTTGTCGCCCAGTTCAATAATTCTATCTGTTACACGCTTCATATCGCCCTCTTCCAATTCTATGCCTAGGGCTTCCAAGTTTTTGCGAATATTTGCCTTGCCCGACATCTTGCCGAGGGCATATTCGCGCAATCTACCAAACCTTTCGGGCAAGAGTTCATTATAATAAAGGTTATTTTTATTATCGCCATCGGCATGTATGCCAGCACATTGTGTGAATACACTGTCGCCAATAATAGGCATATTGTTGGGAATGCGAATACCTGAATACGAGGCCACTACCCTACTTACCCTGTTGAGGTGCTCTTCGACAATGTGAGTCTCACGTTTTAATTGATCTTTAAGTGTAGCTACAACACTTGTTAGAGGGGCATTTCCAGCTCTTTCTCCCAGTCCATTGACGGTGGTATGAACTCCTTTTACACCCACCGAAACAGCAGCAAAGACATTGGCTACAGCCAGATCGTAGTCGTTGTGGGCATGAAAGTCAAAATGCAGATTGGGGTATCTATCAATCATTATTTTGCAATATTCCCCCGTATTTATTGGATTGAGTATGCCCAAGGTATCGGGAAGCATAAAGCGTTTAATATTTTCGTCCTTGAGATTATCTACCATAAAGAATACATATTCTGGCGAATTAATCATTCCATTAGACCAGTCTTCAAGATATATATTGACGCAAATGTCCATCGTATTTGCCAAGTGCAATACTCCCTTTATATCTTCGAGATGAGCCTCTTTGGTTTTTCTAAGTTGCTCTTTGCAATGCTTCAAAGATCCTTTGCATAGCAAATTTACAACCTTACAGCCCGTTTCCTTTATCCAATCCAAAGAGAGAGAGCCATCAATAAAACCCAAGACCTCAAGTTTGTCTATATGTCCATTTTTCAATGCCCACTGCGCAACTTTTTTTACAGTTTTGTATTCTCCTGCCGACACTCGTGCAGATGCTATCTCTACCCTATCGACATGAAGATCTTCGATAAGGAGGCGCACAACGCTCAATTTTTCTGTTGCCGCAAAAGAAACACCCGAGGTTTGCTCTCCATCCCTGAGGGTGGTATCCATTATTTCTATCATAACTTAGAGCTCATCATTAGTAATTATTTCTTGAGCTTTTCAAAAGCCTCTATTTGCTGAATTTTACCTAGAAGATAGTCTATATCATCTAAACCTTCCAATAGGCATTCTTTTTTGTAGGGATTGATTTCAAAATTCTCTTCCTTGCCTGTAAGGTTATTTTTTATTGTTTGGCTTTTGAGATCTACAGTCAATGTGAGCTTGGGATCTTTTTGTGCTTGCTCAAATATTTCGGAGAGAAATTTTTCAGAAATCACCACAGGCAACACACCGTTATTTAGCGCATTATTTTTGAAAATATCTGCAAAAAAACTTGATACTACCACCTTAATTCCATAGCCTGCAATGGCCCAAGCAGCATGTTCGCGGCTAGATCCGCTGCCAAAATTTTTTCCTGCTACCAAGATGCTGCCACCATATGTTTTGTCATTCAATATGAAGCCTGCAATAGCTTGACCTGCTTTGTCATAACGCCAGTCTGCAAAAAGATTATCGCCAAAACCTTCTTTGGTAGTGGCTTTCAAAAAGCGAGCAGGTATAATTTGATCGGTATCTACATTCTCAATGGGCAGAGGTATTATTGTTGAACTTAGTGTTTGAAACTTTTCCATATTTTTTAAATTATTAATGATTAATTATGAATAGATTTGCACACATCCTTGGGGTTTGCGCCTACAATCTATTCTTGGGGTTTATGCGTCTGCATCACATTCTGGGATCTGTAATTTTGCCTGTTATGGCTGCCGCGGCGGCTACCAATGGACTAGCCAAAAGGGTTCTTGCTCCAGGTCCTTGGCGACCTTCAAAATTACGGTTGGAGGTAGAGACGGCATATTTTCCCGCAGGCACCTTGTCGTCGTTCATAGCCAAGCAAGCCGAACATCCTGGCTGACGTAGAGAAAATCCCGCCTCCTGAAGTATGGTGTCCAAGCCTTCTTCCTTAATTTGCCTTTCTACCCTCCAGCTTCCTGGCACAAGCCAAGCTACTACATTGGCGGCTTTTTTCTTTCCCTTCACATAGTTGGCAAAAATGCGGAAATCTTCTATCCTGCCATTTGTACAGGAACCCAAAAAAACATAGTCTATGCTTTTGCCAATCAATTTTTCGCCTGCTGCGAAGCCCATATATTCCAAGGATTTGGTAAATGATATGCGGCTGGCCTCGTCTATTTGATTAATACTAGGAATTGCCTCATTGATGGCCATACCCATACCAGGGTTTGTTCCATAAGTAATCATGGGCTCAATATCCTGTGCATCAAAATTTATTTCCTTATCGAATGTTGCTCCCTCATCAGATATTAGAGATTTCCAATGTGCCAAAGCCTTTTCCCAAGCTTCTGCTTTAGGGGTATTGGTTCGTCCTTGCAGGTATGCAAATGTTTTTTCATCGGGGGCAACCAATCCTCCTCGTGCTCCCATTTCTATACTCAAGTTGCAAAGCGTCATGCGCTCTTCCATAGACAGGTTGGTGATTACTTCGCCTGCATACTCTACAAAATAGCCTGTAGCACCTCCTGTAGTTAGTTTCGCAATGGTATATAGTGCCAAATCTTTTGCTCCAACACCTGGTTTTAGTTTGCCCTGATAACTTATTTTCATGGTCTTAGGGCGTGATTGCAAGACACATTGCGAGGCTAATACCATCTCTACTTCGCTGGTGCCAATACCAAAAGCAATAGCACCAAAAGCTCCATGAGTAGAGGTGTGACTGTCGCCACAAACTATGGTCATTCCTGGCTGTGTCAGCCCAATTTCTGGACCTACCACATGGATGATACCATTGTTTTGGTCGCCTAAGCCATAATGAGTGAGCCCAAAATCCTTGGTGTTTTGAGTTAAGGCATCCACTTGCTTCCTAGAAATAAGATCCTCAATGGGCTCTTCTTGCTTGATTGTGGGAATGTTGTGATCGGGCATACAGGTAATTTGATCTGGGCGAAACACTTTAAGGTTTCTTTTGCGTAGTCCATCAAAGGCCTGCGGACTTGTCACCTCGTGACAAAACATCCTATCAATATACAACTGTGTAGGCCCGTCTTGTAGGGATGAGACAACATGTGCGTCCCAGATTTTATCGAATAACGTTTTCATATTTTAAATTGAATGATGATTAATAACTACTTTACAAATTTGTTGATTGCATCTATATAAGCCTCAATAGAGGCGGCAATGATGTCGGTATTGGCAGAGAAGCCATAGTAATTTAGGCCCTCATGTTGCACCTGCATGTGTACTTTTCCCATATCGTCACTACCCTTATTGATTGCCTGAATAAGAAACTCCTCAATAACCATTTGTCTATGAACAATTTGTTTGACTGCCTTTATTGCAGCATCTACGGGCCCGTTGCCCGAGGCGGCAGCTTCAAACTTTTCGCCAGCAATATTAAGGCAAATGGATGCTACAGATTTTATGCCAATGCCCGAAGTTACTTGTAGATATTCCAATTTTATTCTTTGGGTATCCAATCGGTCTTTGCCCGCCAACATCAATACGTCGTCGTCGTTGATGTCTTTTTTTCTGTCGGCTAGTTTTAAGAACTCTTCGTATACCATGTCCAATTTTTCTTGAGACAATTCGACTCCTAGTATGCTTAGTCGGTGTTTTAATGCTGCCCGACCACTTCTTGCCGTCAATACAATGGCATTGTCGTCGATACCTACATCTTTGGGGTCGATAATCTCGTAGCTCTCCCTATTTTTAAGTACCCCATCTTGGTGAATACCCGAAGAATGGGCAAAGGCATTTCTTCCTACAATGGCCTTATTGGGCTGAACGGGCATATTCATCAAACTCGAGATCATGCGACTTGTAGGGAATATTTTTTGAGTGTTGATATTGCTTTCAATACCCATTTCTTGGTGGCTCTTAAGTATCATCACCACTTCTTCGAGGGCAGTATTTCCAGCTCTTTCCCCTATTCCATTGATTGTTACTTCTACCTGACGGGCTCCATTAAGTACGCCCGCAATGGTATTGGCGGTTGCCATGCCCAAATCGTTGTGGCAATGTGTAGAGAGTACGGCATTGTGTACGCCCTTAACATTCTCCATTAGGAACTTAATTTTTTCTCCATACTCACTAGGCAAACAATAGCCCGTAGTATCGGGAATATTGACCACTGTAGCACCTGCTTTTATTACAGCTTCTACCACACGGGCAAGATAAACATTGTCAGTTCTGCCGGCATCTTCACAATAAAATTCTACGTCTTCAACGAACTTTTTTGCATATTTAACTGCCGCAATGGCACGTTCAAGAATCTCTTCTTCGGTAGAGTTGAATTTATGTTTGATATGATAGTACGAAGTGCCTATTCCTGTATGTATTCTACCCCTCTTCGCATATTTTAAAGAATCGGCAGCAACTTCAATATCCTTTTCTACAGCCCTTGTGAGGGCACAAATAGTTGGCCATGTAACAGCCTTTGAGATTTCAACTACTGAATTAAAATCTCCAGGACTAGAGACAGGAAATCCAGCTTCTATAACATCCACACCAAGGGTTTCAAGGGCTCGGGCAACTTGTATTTTTTCAATTGTATTCAACTGACAACCCGGAACCTGTTCGCCATCCCTAAGGGTGGTGTCAAAAATAAATAATTTATCTGCCATTTTTATATTTGTTTTATTTGTTTCTTTCTTTTTAATTCCGATTCAAAACACATCATCTATAAAACCCATTAAAGAGATAAAAGCCTTTCTCGCATTGAAATGAGAAAGGCTTTATTAAGACTGTACAAGTTCATTTCATTGAGTGCAAACCTACAGTACAAAAGTAGTCATTTATTTTTAATTATCAAAAAAACAAAGAGTTAGATTATACAAATAAAAACGAATTGTAATTTTAAAGCCTAATTTTAGAGTAAATTAAAACATTTAAAGTTCTTTTTATACGCATTTGGGATTTTATTTGTTAGTGCATGGCATAAATTATTCGTTTACTACCCTTAGCCCTTTTAAAAATCAGACAAGACCTTACTTTTACATGTTTAAATACGATTAGGGAGTAGCTCAAAATGCCGAGGGCTTGAGGTGCAAGCCCTCCCACTGATCGAATCCAAACATGAGGTTCAAATTATGAACCGCCTGTCCTGAAGCACCTTTTAGCAGATTGTCTATCATCGAAACCACCAATAGCTTGTCGCCATGTTTCTCCAAATAGAGTAGGCACTTGTTGGTGTTTACTACCTGTTTGAGATCGGGGTTTTTGTCTGTCACAAAGGTAAATGCGGCATCCTTATAATAAGACGCATAGATGGCTTTCATCTCATCCAAGGTTTTATCACATTTTGTATATGCACTAACATATATACCTCTAGAGAAATTGCCCCGCACGGGAATAAAATTTAGTGTGGGCAAATAATTGTGCTGCAAGTGCATGAGAGATTGTTTGATTTCCTCTTCGTGCTGATGCTCAAAGGGCTTGTAGATAGATATATTATTGTCTCTCCAGCTAAAATGTGTTGTCGGCGATGGCCTCACCCCTGCTCCCGTCGAGCCTGTGATGGCATTGATATGTATATCATCTTTGAGCATACCATTGGCTGCCAGTGGCAGTATAGCTAGCTGAATGGCTGTGGCAAAACATCCGGGGTTTGCCAGTCTTGTAGCCTTAGATATTTTATCCTTATTGAGCTCTGGCAAGCCGTATACAAAATCGTGAGATGCGTCTTTGTGCCTATAATCGGTAGAAAGATCAATGATTTTTACTTTTGAGGGTATATTATTTGCCTCAATAAATTTCTTGCTGTCGCCATGTGCAGAACAGAGAAAAAGAGCATCTATATCTTCAAAAGGATGCTTATCGCTAAAAACAAGTTCCGTTTCACCCACCAATCCGCAATGCACATCCGCAATTTTATTGCCGGCATTGCTGCTGCTATGAATAAAGGATATCTCTACCTGGGGGTGATTTATCAACAAGCGTATGAGTTCGCCAGCAGTATATCCTGCACCTCCTATAATTCCTATTTTTATCATCTTTTACTATCTTATTTACTATCTTATTTTATGCCTTACTATCTTTCTTATTTTTTGCCTGTATATGGTGAAATATCTTTGTAGGCACTCCATATATCTTAGTAAAGCCCTTGGCATCATCTGCCGACCAGGCCTTGTTTACTTCCCCATATTCTCCAAAATCGGCTTTCATAAGGTCGAAAGAGCTATTCACGCCTACCAGGGTGTAAGAATAGGGACGAAGATTGATTATAACATCGCCACTCACATTGTCTTGCGAATTTTCTAAGAAAGCTTCTATATCGCGCATCACAGGCTCCAAGTATTGGGCCTCATGCAGAAACATTCCATACCAAGTGCCTAGCTGCTCCTTCCAATACTGCTGCCACTTGCTAAGAGTGTGTTTTTCCAACATCTTGTGGGCTGCAATAATTACCAGGGGGCCAGCAGCCTCAAAACCCACACGGCCCTTTATGCCAATGATGGTATCGCCAATGTGCATATCTCTTCCAATGGCATAGGCAGAGCATATCTCTTCGATTTTCTGTATCGCGCCTACCTTACAATCGTATTGCTGACCATTGACGGTGGCAATCTCTCCTTTCTCAAAGCCTAAGGTCAGGGTCTCTTCGCCCCTGGCTGTGAGTTGTGATGGATAAGCCTCTTCAGGCAAGGTCTTGTCGGATTGTAGGGTTTCCTTGCCGCCTATGCTTGTTCCCCAAAGGCCCTTGTTGATGGAGTATTCCATCTTTGTAAAATCGGCAACATAGCCATTCTCTTTGAGATAATTTATCTCATATTCGCGGGTCAAAATCATATCTCTTGTTGGCGTAATGATCTGTATTTCTGGAGCCAGCACCTCAAAGGTGAGGTCGAAGCGCACTTGGTCGTTGCCCGCTCCTGTGCTGCCATGGGCTACATAGTCGGCACCCACTTCTTTGGCATAATTGATGATGGCAATGGCTTGAAAAATGCGCTCCGAACTCACCGAAATAGGATAAGTCCCATTGCGAAGCACATTGCCATAAACCATATACTTTATGCTCTTTTCGTAATACTCCTGAGTTACATCAATGGCAACATGCTTGGTAGCTCCTAGCTTATAGGCGCGCTCCTCTATCTTTTGAAGTTCGGCAGCATCAAAACCTCCAGTATTGGCTACTGCGGTGTAAACCTCATAACCCTTATCCTGCGATAAATACATGGCACAAAACGAAGTATCTAAGCCTCCACTAAATGCTAAAACTACTTTTTTTTTCATTGTATATCTTTTTATTATTATTCTTTTTATTGTTTTTATTATTTCTTCCTAGTCGGATCATATAACATGGCTGTGCAAATGCAAAACTTGCGCTCAGTGCGCGTCAAAACATCGTAGTTGACACATCCCTGGCAGCCCCTCCAAAAAGCCTCATCATCAGTGAGGTCGGCAAAGGTAACGGGCACATAACCCAGCTCTGTATTTATTTTCATCACTGCCGCGCCCGAGGTTAGCCCAAAAACTTTGGCCTGCGGAAATAGGCTTCGCGACAAATCAAATGCCAACTGCTTGATGCTCTTGGCAAGACCACGACCCCTAAACTTATCCACAACTATAAGCCCCGAATTGGCTACATACTGCTTATTGCCCCAGGTTTCAATATAGCAAAAACCTGCAAACTGATCGCCACAAAGGGCGATGATGGCCTTCCCCTCTTTCATCTTCTGCTCCACATACTGAGCACTTCTCTTGGCAATACCTGTTCCTCTAACCTTGGTTGCTGCCTCAATGGTATCCAATATAATTTGCACATATCCTGTGTGACTCTCATTTGCAATGAGCACTTGAATTTCTTTTTCCATCTTTTTTTTGTACTTTCTTCTTCTTTTTTTAAGCTCTTATATTAGGAATAAATATTGCCAATGTATCAATTATCTGCTTGCGAGATACACCCTCTCGAGGAATGATCAAAATAGTGTCGTCGCCAGCAATGGTGCCCAAAATATCCGCACTTGCCTTGTTGTCAATATCCGAAGCAATACCCATGGCATAGCCAGGCCGTGTTTTGAGTACTGCCAAATGACCCGAAAAAGCTATGGACACAAAACCAATGCTTGCCAAATCAGAGCCTGAGCCCGATGCTACTGTATATACATAGTCGCCATTAATATTGGGCGATTTAGATATTTTAAGAATCTTCATATCGCGCGAAAGGGTTGCTTGAGTGAGTATAAAACCCCTATCTACAAGCTTATTAAGTAGCTCTTCTTGACTACTCAAAGACTCTTGAATAACCAAATCACGAATTACTTCCAAACGCTCTTGCTTTGTTTTTACTTGCATATTTATACATTATTAATGCAAAATTATACATAATAAATGAATAAACAAGCATCATTTCCTAATTATTTTATTTATTTACTACCTTTGTGCAGACAAAGTAAATAGACGAGCATACAAAAACTTAAGAGCATGAATATTGAAGAATTACGAGAATACTGCCTTTCGCAAAAAGCTAGCGCCGAAAGCCTGCCTTTCGACGATAACTACCTTGTTTTTAAGGTGATGGACAAAATGTTTGCCCTAACTTCCCTCAATTCTCCTGAACTGGCAATTAGCCTCAAATGTGATCCCGAATTGGCTATCGAACTCAGAGAAAGATATGCTTGTGTTGTGCCTGCTTATCATTTTAATAAAAAATATTGGAACACAATATACTTAAATAAGGAAATGGATGATTATAAAGTAAAAAAATGGATCACACACTCTGTTGAACAAGTAATCAACAAACTACCAAAAAAGGTGAAAGCCTTATACCTAGAATTATAAAAACAAATAGCCAAATAAACAATATCTTAACGAATGCTTACATACAATGTCTGATACAATGCCTAATACAATGCTTAATATCATAGCTTACAGATCCTTGGGCTCCACCAATCTTCAACTAAAAGAGCTAGCAGCGCAAAAAGAACTTCTTTCGGGCACCTGCCTTACCACCGAAGAACAGTGGGCTGGAAGGGGACAGAGAGGATCTTCTTGGGAATCGGAGACTGGCAAAAACCTTATATTTAGCGTATACTACAAACTGGATTTACCCATAGAATGGAATTTTTACTTGGTCGAAGTGGCAGCCCTCTCCATAAAAAAAGTGCTAGACAACTACTGTAAGTTTATAAGCATCAAGTGGCCTAATGACATATATTACAAAGACAAAAAAATTGCAGGCATCCTCATAGAAAATGATTTGCAAGGAAAAAAAATCTCTTCGTCTATCATGGGAATAGGACTCAATGTTAATCAAACGAGCTTCATCAGCGATGCCCCCAATCCCATCTCTCTCATACAAATCCTCAACAAAGAAATAAACAGACAAGACATTCTTGAAAAGATCCTTAAGGAAATGAACCTTTTGGTACAGCAAATACTTACAAATAAACTCAACATCCATGAGCAATACAATGCCTGCTTATACCGAAAAAATGAACTACGCCCCTATCGTGACGATGGTGGAGAGTTTTTGGCAGAAATACTGGAAGTGGATACTGAGGGCTTTTTACATCTAAAGACCGACAAAAACGAGCTGCGCAAATATACATTCAAGGAAGTCAAATACCTTGTCCTCTGAAATACTTGTATAATATTATCACAAAATAATTTAGTTAATTATTTAATCTGTACACCATTATTATTTGTATCCATCTTTTTTGGCAATAAATAGGACACACAGGAGCCACCGACATGCGCAGTTTTTATTCTCCTAAATATGAGACCCAGGGTGAAATTCCAAGATATCAGGAGCATACCCATTATAATCTAATCTATTTTTACTCATAT
>BHEP01000048.1 GCA_003851245.1 Bacteroidales bacterium
CAACATTCTAAAAATATATTTGGCGGCAAATAACATACCGAAGCATGCAACCTGTGGTTATTGTATTTTTCGTAGAAAGTAGTTGAAATCATCTCCAATTCTTGAAGGCTCCAAAAATTAAACTGATTAAGCGTCTTTCCTAAAATAGCATGAAAGCTCTCAATATGAACACACAAATTTTATATCCATTTCTTTTTCTTCATTACTAAATTTTATATTTTCCATAATACAAAATTACACAGTGTAATTGATAATCTTGTCCGATTATTTAAGGGGCTAAAACAGTAAATCAGTGAATTGTGTAAGAGACCATCAGTGGAATCAGTACCTACAAAGGTTCAAGAACGGGCAAAGCGGGACCAATAGACTCGCAAGAAGATGTAGGCAGATGGCATACCCGATGCTTGGCTCTCAGAAAATTAGCCCAATAAAAAAGCCCTAGATACAACTAATTTCGACTGCTGCAACAAATAATTGCTTATTCGTAAGCATTTTTACACAATTGCTTTGTAGCTTTGTAGAAATTATTAATAATATGGAGTTTTTAGGATGGGGTTATTTGGGTTTGTTCTGGGGCTGTTTTTTGGCTGCTACGGTTTTTCCATTCAGTTCGGACGCAATATTTCTGGCATCCTTGGCTCTTGGCAGTAATACCTTTCTTGCAATTTTATGGGCTACACTAGGCAATTGGCTGGGAGGGCTCACCTCGTATTGGGTGGGCTATGCCGGCAAATGGCAATGGCTAGAGAAGTGGTTCAAGGTAAAACCCGAAACCTTGGAAAAACAAAAATCCAAAGTCGACAAATATGGCAGCTGGCTAGCATTGCTTACCTGGCTTCCTCTGATAGGAGACGTATTTGCTATTGCTCTGGGCTTCTATAAAACCAATTTTTACGCCACTGCCTTCTTTATGCTAATAGGCAAATTTTTGCGCTTTGTAGTACTTGCCCTGATATTTTTTTACTTCAAGGAACTACTATAAAAAACCAAGGCTCACTTTATCGTCTTACTTAGCATTAAAATCGACCAAGATATTCTTAATATCGTGCGTATCTAGTTAAAAACTTACACGCAAGGGCATATTTCAGTAGAAAATGATTACTTTTGTTCTTCACCAGACAGCAAAAAATGTTAGAATATCAATCGCATATACTGAAAAATGGAATTAGAATTGTCCATAAGCCATCATTAGGCCCTGTATCGTATGGCGGATACATCATTAATGCAGGCACTAGAGATGAGCAAACCGATGAATACGGAATGGCTCATTTGGTTGAGCATCTATTATTTAAGGGAACTACAAAACGCCGCCCCTACCACATCATCAACCGCATGGAGAATGTGGGTGGAGAACTCAATGCTTATACCAACAAAGAAGAGACTGTTATATACTCTATATTTTTGGAAGAGTATTTCGATAGGGCTTTTGAGCTACTCACCGACCTTACATTTAACTCCCAATTTCCTCAACATGAAATAGAAAAAGAAATAGATGTCATAATCGATGAGATCCATTCTTACGAGGATAGCCCATCCGAACTTATTTTCGATGAATTTGAAAACCTCATTTTTGCTAATTCTCAATTAGAGCACAATATATTGGGAGAACCCTCTCTTCTGCAAACTTTCGACACGCAAAAGGCTAGGCTCTTTACAAAAAAACATTATATACCATCCAATATTGTGTTCTTTTCGGTAGGGAAAACAAATTTTAAAAAAATAATAAGGCTTGCAGAAAATAGTCTGCAGAAAATTGAAGAGGCTAACTATGATTGGAAAAGAATTGTGCCATCTGTAGTGAAGCCAAAACAAGTTGAAATACTAAAAGACACCTCACAGGCACATGTAATGATTGGCAGTATAGCCTATCATTTGCATGATAAAAAACGCCGACCGCTAATGCTGCTCAACAACATACTCGGAGGGCCAGGAATGAATAGCCGACTAAATATCAGTTTGCGCGAAAAACATGGCTATGTATACAATGTAGAATCTAGCGTCAATCACTATACCGACACAGGATTGTTTGCCATATATTTTGGAAGCGATAAGCAAAACTCCGAAAAATGTGTGAAATTGATTCACAAAGAATTGAAAAAAATGAGAGATAAACAACTCTCAAGCACACAACTTCATGCGGCAAAAAAACAATTGGTGGGGCAAATGGCAATAGCAAACGACCAAAGCGAAAATGTTGCCCTCGCTCTTGGAAAAAGCTTCCTTCATTATGGCCATATAAATAGCCTTGACGAGATTTTTAAGCAAATTGAAGCCCTCACCTCCTCCCAATTGCTGGATGTTGCCAATGAAATTTTTGACGAAAAAGCTTTGTCGAGTTTAATATATATTTAAGGATTAAAAAAACAGCCCATAATATACCCACAAATAATAATGAAAACAAAACAAGAAATTGTAGAAAATTGGTTATCTAGATACACAAAAAGACCATTAGAAGAATTTACAGAGTATATTTTGCTTACAAATTTCAATAAATATGTTAGCATTTTTGCTGAGCACTATAAGGTGCCTGTGGTAGGTGCCGATGACAATATGCCCAATGCTTGTGCCGATGGTATTACCATTATAAATTTTGGAATGGGCAGTGCCAACGCCGCAACCGTGATGGATCTTTTGAGCGCAATCAAACCCAAGGCTGTGCTTTTTCTGGGAAAATGTGGTGGACTAAAAAAAAATAATTCGCTGGGAGACTATATCTTACCCATTGCTGCCATCCGCGGCGAAGGCACTTCCAATGATTATTTTCCCACCGAAGTACCCTCATTGCCTGCATTCAGCCTCCTAAGAGCACTCTCTACCACCATACGCGATGCAGGAAAAGACTACTGGACAGGCACAGTATACACAACCAATCGCAGGGTGTGGGAGCATGATGAGAAATTCAAAGAATACCTGCGCTCAATAAGAGCCATGGGAATAGATATGGAAACTGCCACCTTGTTTACAGTGGGCTTTGCAAATCAAATTCCCACAGGGGCACTACTGCTTGTGAGCGATCAGCCCATGATCTCTTCGGGTATCAAAACCGAAAAGAGTGATCAGGTAATAACCTCCAACTTTGTAGATGAGCACGTGCATATAGGAATAAGCGCTTTGAGAAGCATTATAGAAAACAATCAGACAGTAAAGCACTTACGCTTTGAATGGTAATTAAAATATGGCAAAAAAACTGACATTTGAGGAAATAAAAGGGAGCATTATAAACAAAAAGTTTTCTTCCGTATACCTCCTGCAGGGAGAGGAATCATACTTTATTGATCAGCTCACAGATTTGTTGCTGGAAAACGTCCTTGAGGATTCCGAACGCGATTTCAACCAAACCATGGTCTATGGAGTTGATGCAAATGTAGCAAACATTATCAATGTTGCCAAGAGATACCCCATGATGTCGAAATACCAATTGGTAGTAGTAAAAGAAGCACAGGCTTTGAAGCAAATTGACGAACTCATACACTACGTCAATAATCCATTGAAATCTACCATACTTGTGCTAAACTACAAGAATGGAAAAATGGATGGCAGAAAAAAACTTAGCTCTACAATAGATAAAGTTGGTATATTATTTGAAGCTAAGAGAATATATGAAAATAAAATACCCGCATTTATAAGCTCCTACCTACAAGACAAGCAAGTGACAATAGAGCCCAAAGCAGCACAGATGATGACC
Source organism: Bacteroidales bacterium (assembly GCA_003851245.1). GTDB lineage: Bacteria > Bacteroidota > Bacteroidia > Bacteroidales > Azobacteroidaceae > BHEP01. The sequence goes on from BHEP01000048.1 coordinate 3,686, forward strand.
GATTTTTTGGGAAACAAACTCAGTCAAATATGCAACGAGCTAGATAAACTAATTATATATCTTCCAGAAAATCAAAAACGCATAACGCCAGAACTCATTGAGCAAAATATTGGTATAAGCAAGGATTTTAATAATTTCGAGCTGCAATCAGCCCTGGCTTCCAGAGATATTGTGAAGGCAAATAGGATAATAAATTATTTTGATAAAAATGCCAAAAACAACCCCCTGCTGATGAGCTTGAGCGTACTCTACAATTTTTTTTCCAACCTCATGATCTGCCATTTCCAAGCCAACAAGTCAGAAAGCCAGCTGATGAATGTACTAGGACTTAGATTCGATTTCCAAGTTACTGACTATATCCATGCACTAAAAATCTATTCGCCAACAAAAACCATGCAAATAGTTGAATTAATACGCCTCTCTGATGCCAAATCAAAAGGAGTAGGCAACGCACCTGCTACCGACAATGGGCAACTTTTGAGAGAGCTTACCTACAAGATAATGCACTAAATAGGATATTATTAATGATATAAGCCAATAAAAAGCACATATAATTGGGTTTTTCCATGAAAAAAATAGTTTTTTAACATTTTGAACCGCTAAGTGTTTCATAAATTGTGTACTTTTGTGTATTATTAATCACAAACAGTGAAATTATGAATAATTTATTAAAGAAAATTCAAGAAGAAATCGAGACATTCTCTAAAGAATCCTGTCTGCAAGTTGAAAAAGCCAACAAAGCAGCTGGTACTAGGGCCAGAAAATCAGCCTTAGAATTGAGTAAAATGCTTAAAGATTTCAGAAAAGTTTCTGTTGAGGCATCTAAAAAGCCAGATGCCTAAAGAAACCTAAAATAAAAAAGCAGCAAAGTATTTCTAAAAATACTTTACTGCTCTTTTATTTTAAAATATGAATTTTGCTCATAAATCTATTCTAGGGGTGTGAACCACTAGATTAGATTTTCATTATAAGGAGACCTCTAATTATTTTACCTGCGAGATCCTTGAATATAACTATCCATACCCAATTATCCATTGATTTTTCTTATCTTTGCTGCCTTAATACATTCACCTCAAAGCAAGATAAAGTATGTCCAGTTTGCGTTTTAGAGCAGTAGAAAAAGCATCCAATAGAGTTGCTAAACAAGCCATTTCTCCCAACAAAAAAACATCCGAGTATTTCGGTGCCGATGTTTTTAACAAGGTAGCCATGCAGAAGCATTTGGCAAAAGAAACTTTTGAGAAAATAAACCAAGCCATAAGGCAAGGTACAGCCATAGACCGCGCTCTGGCAGACCATGTAGCTGCTGGATTGAGAATGTGGGCAATGGAAAAAGGAGCTACACACTACACCCACTGGTTTCATCCTCTCACCGACGGAACAGCCGAAAAACATGATGCCTTCATTGAGTTTGACGGACAGGGAGGACTCATAGAAGAGCTTAGCGGCAAACTACTAGCCCAACAAGAGCCCGATGCCTCAAGCTTCCCTAGCGGAGGATTGCGCAACACATTTGAGGCTCGTGGATATTCTGCTTGGGATCCTGCATCTCCCGCCTTTATTATGGACAATACGCTATGTATTCCCACCGTATTTATTGCATACACTGGCGAAGCTTTAGACTATAAAACCCCACTGCTAAGAGCAATACAAGCCGTAAACTCCGCCGCAACAGAGGTATGCCATTACTTCGACCAAGATGTAGAAAAAGTAGTTACCAACCTTGGGTGGGAGCAAGAATATTTCTTGGTCGACGACGCTCTATACGAAGCCCGACCCGACCTTGCCCTCACCGAACGTACCCTAATGGGACACGAATCGGCAAAAAACCAACAGCTGGAAGACCATTATTTTGGAGCAATACCCCCTAGGGTACAATCCTTTATGAAGGACTTAGAATATTACTGCTACCGACTGGGAATACCCGTCAAAACCCGCCACAACGAGGTAGCACCCAATCAGTTTGAACTAGCACCCATATACGAAGAGGCAAATCTCGCCGTTGATCACAACTTGCTACTAATGGCGGTAATGAAAAAAATTGCGCGAGAGCACGATTTTCGCGTGCTACTACACGAAAAACCCTTCAAGGGAGTAAATGGATCGGGCAAGCACAACAACTGGTCGCTATGCACCAACAAGGGAGTAAACCTATTCTCGCCAGGCAAAGACCAAGAGGCAAACCTACAGTTTATATGCTTCATTGCCAATGCTCTAATGGCAGTATACAAACACAATGCACTACTAAAAGCATCCATCTCAACGGCGACAAATGCCCTCCGACTGGGAGCTAGCGAGGCTCCTCCAGCCATCATATCGTCCTTTCTGGGATCGCAGGTGAGCGATATTCTAAGCAAATTTGAAAACTCCTCAATAGAAGAGGCAGTGAGAGTAGATGCAAAGAAAAAACTCAAACTCGGCGTAGGGCAAATACCCGAGATCCTACTCGACAATACCGACCGCAACCGCACCTCAGCTTTCGCATTCACTGGCAACCGCTTTGAATTTCGTGCCCCAGGTTCTTCGGTAAACTGTGCATCGGCACTAATAGCTCTAAACTCGGCCATGGCAGCCCAATTATGCGATTTCAAGATAGAAGTAGACCAGCTCATTGCTGCTGGAAAATCCAAGGAAGAAGCCATCTTTGAACGCATAAAAGCCTACATTACAATATCTAAACCCATATGTTTTGATGGAAACGGATATAGCCAAGAATGGCAGATAGAAGCACGCAAAAGAGGCTTAGACTGCCAAACTTCTGTGCCCCTAATATATGATGCCTACCTAAGTGAGCAGTCTATAAAAATGTTTGCCGACACAAAAGTATTTACCCATCACGAACTCATTGCTCGCAACGAAGTAAAATGGGAAATATATACAAAAAAAATACAAATAGAATCCAGAGTGCTCGGCGATCTAGCCATAAATCACATAATACCCGTTTGTACGCGCTATCAAACCATACTAATGGACAATGTTATGAAGTACAAACAATTATTTCCCGAAGAGGAAAATAAAGAAAACTTAGAACTCATCAGAGAAATAAAAAGTAATATATCGGCCGTAAGAGCAAAGGTAGTAATGATGACAGAATCGCGCAAGGAAGCAAACCTCATAGAAGAGGCTAAAGCCAAGGCTATAGCGTATCACGACCGCGTACTGCCATTCTTAGACGATATAAGATACCACATCGACAAATTAGAACTAATAGTAGACAACGAACTATGGCCTCTACCAAAATATAGAGAGCTACTATTTACAAGATAGGTCTTATCAATAACTGATCTACCAAACATACCTACTTGACAATATAACAAACAACAATATGGAAGGAAAGAGAATAAACAAATACATAAGCGAAACGGGCATGTGCTCTCGCCGTGAAGCCGACAAACTCATAGAAAATGGTGCCGTTACCATCAATGGCAAAAGAGCTCAGACTGGCGATAAAATAGTGCCAGGAAATAAGGTGCAGGTATACGGCGAAACTGTGGCCGGAGGTTTTGTGCCAGTTATCATTGCATTCAACAAACCTGTGGGCGTGGTGAGCACTACCGACCCCCAAGAACGCGACAATATCGTCAATACCATAAGCTTCGAAGAACGTATATTTCCCATTGGCCGACTCGACAAGGATTCGCAAGGACTGATACTCCTTACCAATGAGGGAGATATTGTAAATAAGATACTACGCGCTGGCAACAACCACGATAAGGAATATATTGTAACTGTAGACAAAGCTATCAATGAGGATTTTATTAAGAAAATGCAATCGGGCATACCCATCCTGGGTGTTGTAACTCGAAAATGCGAGGTCAAGCAAATCGCCGCCTGCGTATTCTCCATAGTACTCCGACAAGGCCTCAACAGACAAATACGTCGCATGTGCGAATTTCTAAACTATCAGGTAGTAAAGCTAGAACGCATACGCATAATGCACATACAACTGGGCAATCTCAAACAAGGACAATTTAGAGAATTGACCAAAGATGAGCTCGATCAGCTAAGAGAAAATATTGCCCTCTCAATACAAACCGAAGAAGGCTCTAAAACTAAAAAGAAGGTACACAAGCCCAAAGCCATATACACCGAAACCAAGGATAAGGAAAACGAAAAAGGCAAACCTACAGAAGCTAAAAAGAAATACGGATCCAGAGATAGTAAGTCTTTCGAAAACCATGCGCACAATGTGGGGAAATGGGATAAAACAGTGGAAAAAACTGAAAGGAAAGGTGGCAGTAAAAGTAGTGGCAAAAGTGGTAGTGGTAGTGGTAGTGGTAGCGCCAGTGCGAGAAACAAACCCGCCCCCGGCAATAGATCGTATGCAGGAGCCAAAACTAGCTATGCAGGAACTAAAACTACTTATGCAGGAACTAAAACTAGCTATGCAGGAACCAAAACTAGCTACGCAGGAACCAAAACTAGCTATGCAGGAACTAAAACTACTGCTGAAAAAACAGGCCATGCAAGCAAGTCTAAACACAAAACAGGCACTGGACTAAGAGATGGCAAAAGCAGGGTGTTTACTGAAAGACCCGCTTCAAGCAGGCCTAGCTCAAACAAGGGAAGTAGAGGAGGAGTTTTTCGATAATTTTATTTCACATTATCCATTATCCATTATTCATTAATCATTATTCATTAATTTAGGTGAAAATATTACTCATAACGCCCCCGCTCACACAGCTCAACACCCCCTACCCTGCCACCACCGTGCTCAAAGGATTCCTCTCCCCCAAAGGTCACTCGGTAGATCAGATGGATTTGGGTATAGACTTGATAAATAAAATATATAGCCGACAAAGCTTAAGTGAGCTCAAATTGCCACAAGACTATATCAATACCGTGGATGCCGTAATGAGTTTTCTTCAAGGCAGGGACAAAACACTGGCAGTGCGCATTGCCAATGAAACCTTCCTGCCTCAGGGCAAGAGATTTCAGCAAATTGCAGACCTAGAATGGGCCTTTGGATACTCGGGCTTAGACGACAAGGCAAAACATCTTGCCACCTTATATATAGAAGATATTGCAGACTATATACGCGAAAAAATTGCCCCGCATTTCGACCTCATAAGATATGCCGAAAAAATCGCCCTCGCTGCACCTACCTTCGACAATATAGAGAAGAGCCTACAAAAAACCTCCCAAACCAATCCCATAGATAAATGGATGATAGAGCTGCTGGAAGCTCGCATAAAGAATACAAGTCCCCAAGTAGTGGGCTTCACAATACCCTTTCCTGGATGTCTATATGCCGCCCTAAAGTGCTGTCAGTACATCAAAAAACAAGACCCCAATATCACTATAATGATGGGAGGTGGATATGTAAATACCGAGCTCCAAGAAATATCAGATACCCGCATATTTCAATATATAGACTATCTACTACTCAATGATGGTGAGCTTCCCATGCTACGCCTGCTAGATTTTCTAGAAAACAAATCAAGTAAGGAAGAGCTTGTTCGCACCTATTATATAGACAAAAATCTCGACAAAGATAAACAGCTGGTATACAGTGGCAATGATGATTCAAACATAGCGTTTGCAGAAACTGGCACTCCCGATTTTTCGGGACTACCTCTATCCAAATATCTCTCCCTTATTGAGCTCACCAACCCCATGCACAAATTATGGACAGACGGATTGTGGAATAAAATGACCCTCGCTCATGGATGCTATTGGGCTAAATGTGCTTTTTGCGATACCCACCTCGATTATATTGGTCGCTACGATGCTCCCTCGGTGCAAGTTGCCCTAGAGAGGATGAACAGCATTTCGGAGCAAACAGGACAAACAGGATTTCATTTCACCGACGAGGCCCTACCCCCAAAACTTCTAAAAGAGCTATCGCAAGAAATAATTCACCAAGGCAAGGTTTTTAGCTTCTGGGGAAATATACGATTTGAAAAATCCTACACCCCCCAATTGGCTTCCCTGCTAGCACAGGCTGGATGTATAGCTGTATCGGGTGGCTTGGAAGTAGCCTCCGACAGACTACTCACCCTAATGAACAAGGGAGTAAGTATAGCCCAGGCTGCAGCAAGTTGCCTCAACCTTACCAATGAAGGAATTATGGTGCATACATATCTAATGTATGGCTTCCCTTCGGAAACTCTTCAGGAAACTATAGATTCCTTGGAGGTGGTACGCCAACTCTTCGACAATGGACTCATCCAATCGGCTTTTTGGCATCGCTATTCAATGACCATCCACAGCCCCTCGGGCAAAAATCCCGAAAAATATGGAGCCTCCCGATTAGATAGCAAGGCCAATCCATTTGCCAACAATAGCGTAGAATTTACCGACCACCAATCTATAAATCTCGATGCCCTGGGAAAAGGATTGCACAAAGCAACTTATAATTTTATGCACGGCATAGGGCTGGATTTTTCCCTACAAGACTGGTTTGATATTAAGATTCCTAAAACTAATGTGAAGAAGAGGTGTTTCTAAATAAGTCTGTGAAAACAGTCGTTTTATTTTAATAATTTAAACCTATAATTAGTTTTTTTTATGTAACTTTGTAAAATGAACTACTACGAACTTACATTTACAATACTACCCAATACTGAAACGAACAGAGATCTGCTATCCGCTGTTTTGGGCGGTGTAGATTTTGAGAGCTTTACAGAAAGTCCCTCAGGCATTTGTGCCTATGTAAGGGAAAAAGACTACAATGTAGAGCACGTAAAGATTGCATTGAGCTCCTTCCCTATAGAAAATGTAGAGCTTAGTTTTACAGAAGAAAAAATAATCTCCCAAGACTGGAATCAAGAGTGGGAAAAAAACTTCTTTAAAGCCATAGTTATAGACGATCAGTGCGTTGTGCACAGCTCATTTCACAAGGATATCCCCAAGCTCCCCTACCAAATAATGATAGACCCCAAAATGGCCTTCGGAACAGGCCATCACGAGACTACCAGCTTAATGATTTCCCACCTACTACAAACGCCTCTCTCGGGAAAATCCTTTCTCGATATGGGCTGCGGCACTGCTGTATTGGCTATTTTAGCACACAAAAGAGGTGCTTCGCCCATTCTTGCCATAGATATTGATCAATGGGCATACCAAAATTCTATAGACAATATTGCACTAAATAAGGCTGATGATATACAACTGGCTTGCGGTGATGCCGAATTACTAAAAAACAAAAAATTCGATATTATATTTGCCAACATAAACAGAAATATATTGCTAACCGACATTCCCCTATATGCCCAATGTATGGAAAAAGGAGGATTGCTGTTTATGAGTGGGTTTTATGCGCAAGACATGGACATGATAAAAGAAAAATGCACAGAATTTGAACTTAAATACATCTCCTCATCAGAAAAAAATGAGTGGGTGGCACTTAAATTTGAAAAAATACGATAGAGCGATAAAAACACAAATAATAACATTTAACATGAAAGTACATTTTAAAAAAATCCCGTTTTCAGGCTGCTTGCTATTCGCATTCATTGCCATTTCACAAGCTTCAACAGCTTCTGTTATAAACGATATGAACCCTACAGAGGGTCGATCTGTGTCACAGAACGAAAAAAAAATTACAGGAAAGGTCTTTGACGAGGCCACTGGGGAAGCCATTATTGGAGCTACAGTTTTGCTAAAAGGAACAAACAAAGGAGCAGCCACAGATATGGATGGCAACTTTGTGATACTGTCGGAAGAATCTGGCAAATTGGAAATTTCCTATATGGGCTATAGCAAAAAGAGTGTAGACGCAAATTCATCGGAGCCCATAAGCATTGGCTTAAAAGAAAATACGGAACTCCTCAGCGAACTTGTGGTGGTAGGCTATGGCGTACAAAAAAAGTCTAGCCTCACAGGAGCCATGCAAGTTATTGGAGAAACAAAACTCAAGGATATAACAAGCCCTCAGGTAGAAAATATGCTGTCGGCAAAGGTGTCGGGAGTAAATGTGGTGTCGGGCTCTGGACAACCTGGAGATAATGCCAAGATAGTTATTCGTGGAAAATCAACCATCAACGGAAGCACAGATCCTCTATGGGTAATAGATGGAGTGATTGTGGGTACAGGTGCTTACGACCTAAACCCCTCAGACATAGAAAGCTTATCCGTACTTAAAGATGCAGCATCCACGGCTATTTATGGCTCACAAGGTACAAACGGAGTGATTGTAGTTACCACCAAAAGAGGAAAAACAGGAAAGGCTACTGTAAATTTATCGGCAAAAATCGGTTTGACGAGCCTCAATAAAGGCAATTTTGCCATCATGGATGGTACTGAACTATACGACTATTATAAATCTTTTGCCAACCAATCGGAGATTACTGGCGCTTGGTGGAACGAAGGGCTAAGAAATCGCAACCACGACTGGTGGGATGGAGCCACTCAAACAGGATTGGCACAGGACTACAACCTCTCTATCAATGGAGGTACTGAAAAACTTAAAACCTACATCTCCTTAGGAGTATACGACGAAGAAGGCGCCGTAAAGGGATATGACTATACCCGTTACAATATGCGTATGAATGTTGATTACGATGTCTATTCATGGCTTAAAATAAAACCCCAAATTAGTGCCTCTCGCAAAGATATTATGAATAAACAGCACAGTGTGGGTGCTATGTATCGCAATTTACCTTGGGACAGTCCCTACAGAGAGGATGGTTCGCTGGTAGGAAATGCCCCAAATCCAACTTGGGTAAATGTAACTGGCTCAAATTATCTTTACGATCTACAATACAATTACACTACCTCTGAAGCCTATGAATTGATGGCAGGCTTTGATTTCGATGTCAAGCTCACCGACTGGCTCACATTCTCCTCTGTCAATAATTATAAATACAACAACATGACTCGCCTTACCTATGTAGATCCCCGATCCTCCAGTGGATTGGCAGATCAGGGAAGGATAGAAGATCATATGTCTCTATCAAAAAAAGAATACACCAACCAATTGCTACGTTTTGATAAAACTTTCGACAAGCATGCGCTCAATGCTATTGTAGGATATGAATGGAACTCATATTATAGCAAGGTAACCAATGGCATTGCTTCTGGATTTGCTCCCGGATTTATTGTAGCTGATATTGCCTCCGTACCTAAAAAAGTAGACGGACGCATAACAGAATGGGCAGTCCAATCCATGCTATCAAATATCAACTATGTATACGACAGCAAATACCTTGCACAAGCTTCTTTTAGAAGAGATGGAGCTTCCAATTTTGGTAGCAATGCCAAGTATGGAAACTTCTTTTCTCTAAGCGGAGGATGGAATATTCACCAAGAATCTTTCTTTGATGCAGACTATATAACAAACCTAAAATTGAGAGGGAGCTACGGGTCGGTGGGAAATAGACCTAATTCTCTATACCCTCATCAAGCACTCTACTCTCTAACTACTGGATACAACGAAAACCCCGGAGCAATTATTAGCCAGGTAGCCAATCCCAACCTTACTTGGGAAAAAACATATACCTCAGGAATTGGACTCGATATTTCCTTTAAGCAAAGAGTAAACCTGACATTGGATGTATATCAAAAAAATACTTCCGACCTATTGTATCCCGTACCCCTGCCCGGAGTAACTGGAGTAACGCAAATTTGGAGAAACGTAGGAGAGGTCAAAAATAAGGGCTTTGAGGCCAATATAAACATCTTACTTATAAAAAACAATGACCTTAACTGGTCTATTGATGCCAATATAGGAGTCAATAAAAATGAAGTGAGTAAATTGTATGGGCTCAGACAAGAAATGATTGTGGGAGATGGTTCTGGCATTGCTGGCTCTGCATCAAAACTCCTCAAGCCTGGTTTGGATTCCGACACATGGTACCTCACTGAGTGGGCTGGTGTAGATCCTGAAACAGGTATAGGTCAGTGGTTTATGACAGATGCTAATGGAGATAGGGTAAAAACCTCTAACTATGGAACAGCATCAAAAAATCAAGTAACAATAGGAAGCTACACCCCAAAATTCTTTGGTGGCTTTTCTACAAACCTATCCTACAAACATATTGATATGGCTGCATTGTTTAGCTATTCTGTAGGCGGAGATATTTACAACTATGCCCGAGCCGAATTCGATTCCGATGGTACTTATACTGATAGAAATCAAATGAAATTGCATGATGGATGGAACCGTTGGGAAAAACCTGGCGATCAAGCAACGCACCCTCAAGCAAGGTATAACAACAATAGCAACTCCAACAAGTCATCCTCCAGGTATTTAGAAGACGGTACTTACTTAAAATTGAAAAGCTTGAGCCTGGCCTATGGAATTCCCTTGGAGAAATATCATATCGCCAATATGCGCATTTTTGTCTCTGGCGAAAATTTGCTTACCTTCACCTCCTTCTCTGGTGTAGATCCCGAGATTCCACCTCGCAACGGAATTATCACAGGGGTTTCAACCGATGTATACCCATCAACAAGAAAATTTATGTTTGGATTTAATCTTACATTTTGAAAAATAAAAATATGAAAAAGATAGCGATATTTCTCACAGCCATTTGCATTTTTACTGCCTGTGAATTAGATAAAGACCCATACGATGCCTACACAAAAGATACAATATTGGCAGACAAAGAAGCTGCAATGAATATCTTACTCAATGGCTGCTATGCCCAACTCAAAGACTGGTCGGATGTCATGCACCGAGTGGGTGAATATGCTGGCGACAATATAATGATTAGGGGCTCGTCGACTGATGCCTTCTACACTTTCATTTCATACCAACATGTACCCGACAACTACCGCCTAGGCACTTTTTGGAACAATAGCTACAAGATAATTTCCCAGTCTAGCGATCTTATAAAATTGATACAAGAGGGCGAAAATGCCGAGATTGACCAAAAATTGGGTGAAGCATACTACCTTAGAGGCAGCATGTATTTTTACCTTTGCAGAGCCTTTGGTCGTCCATACTATCAATCGCCAGAAACAAACCTTGGCGTACCAATAGTCAATGGATTGCCTCAGGATATGGAAAACTTGCAACTTCCAGACAGGGCTACTGTAAAAGAAACGTACGAACAAGCAATCTCTGATCTCAAAAAAAGTGAAAGCTTGATGAATAGGAAAAAAAGCTCGGCTTATGCCAGCAAATCGGCTGCGCAAGCAATGCTATCAAGAATCTATTTATATATGAGTGGAACTTACGAAAATCCCATTTTAGACTATAGTGATTCCTCTATTGTATATGCCGAAAAAGTTATAGAATCGGGAGAATACTCACTCTTGAATAGGGATAATTTTATGAAATACAACACTTTTGCGCCCGATCAATCCATACAGACAGAGACTATTTTTGCTGTAAAAAGATTGTCGTCGGAGTTTTCTGGAAATGACCATTACTATGGCATTGGAGGAATGTACGCCAACATTCAAGGCAAGGGATGGGGCGAAATGTATGCCAGTGCAAAATACCTCGACCTCTTGCGTAAGTCGGGAGCTCGAAACGATGCCCGATGGGCCTTCATAAACCCACAATATGTATCGGACAAGGCAGGAAATAAAATAGAGGCCTTTCGCTTTGTATGCGATCTTTTCGATAAGGATGAGATTCTGCAGACTGGCTATGGATATATCCAAGATACAATACAATATAGGAATGATCAATCAATGTATATGAAAATTGGAGACCAAGAATATCCCCTTACAGAAGTAAATGCTGCAAACAATACCTACTCTATAGTCTATAAAAACAAGAAATATGAGGGAGAGAAAGACTATCTGATGTTGTTGAATCGTGTGTATCCGATGTATTACATCATGAAATGCTCGATGCAAGAAAATGAGTCGCACCTGCATTCGCCTATCATTTCGCGCCTGGCCGAACTCTACCTCAATCAGGCTGAAGCTTATGCTAAGAAAGGCGACTATGCCAATGCTGTAAGCAAACTCAATATCATTCGCGAACGCTCCATTCCCGGTGCCGGATACACATCCCTATCAAATACGAATGCAGCCAGTCTGATTGATGAAGAAAGGGCTCTCGAACTGGCTTTTGAAGCACATAGAAGCTTCGATGTTTACAGAATTGGAGCAACAATGAAACGCCATTACCCTGGTCCTCACAATGCAATGGAAGATATTGAGCCTACCAACAATAGGGTGGTACAATACATTCCGCAATCAGAAATAAATTCGTATCCAAACACAATAAGTCAAAATCCATAAATTATTTTTTCATCATTATATGCTTGTAAAACAAGCATATAATGATGAAAAAATAAACACTAAAACAAACACTAAAACAAAACATCTACTTATGAAAACAGAGAAACAATTAATAGAGGCTGCGTCTAAATTCTTATCCGCAAACGCTTCTCTTTCTATCAAGCCGCTAGGAGCTGGGCACATCAATGACTCCTTCCTTGTAGAACTTGACGGCAAACAATACGTATTGCAGGCCATCAATCATCAGATTTTTAAACGTATCGATGATTTGCAAGACAATATCTTGCGTGTAACATCGCACATTCGCAATAAACTGAGTGAAAAAGGTGTCGCAGACATAGAACGCAAGGTCTTGACCTTCCTTCCTAGTACCGATGGAACATCTTTTTATAAGGACGAAGAAGGTATCTACTGGCGCATGATGGAATATATCAAAGACAATTTTTGCTACAACAACATTGACGAAAAACTTGCCTACAAGGCAGGGCGCGCTTTTGGTGAATTTCAAGAAATGCTATCCGACCTTCCCGCACCCCCTCTTTTTGAGGTTATTCCCAATTTTCATAATATGGAAAGCCGTCTGGAAACATTTAGGATAGCTGTTAAAAACAACCACTCTGGAAGATTGTCTAAAGTGCAAAATCTTGTAGATGAAATTGAAAAAAGAGCCGAAGATATGTGCCGACCTGAGCAATTGCACAGGGAAGGAAAACTACCCAAACGCATCAATCACTGCGATACGAAGGTAAGTAATGTCCTCTTTGACGCCCAAGGGGAAGTGCTCTGCGTTATAGACTTAGACACTGTAATGCCTGGATATGTGCTGTCCGATTTTGGCGACTTTATGCGCACTGGGGCTAATAATGGAGATGAAGACGACAAGGATTTGAGTCGCGTATCCATCAACATGTCTATTTTTGAAGCATACACCAAAGGCTACTTAGAAACTGCCACCTTCTTGCTGCCCATAGAAATTGAAAACCTTGCTTTTGGTGCCAAACTCCTCACCTACATGCAAACAGTGAGATTCTTAGCCGATTATATTGATGGTGATACTTATTATAAAATACACTATCCCGAACATAATATTGACCGCAGCCTTGCCCAGTTCAAACTCCTACAAAGTATGGAAGAAAACTTTGACAAGATGCAAGAAATTGTAACAAGAAAATAATTTGTGAAATTATGAATAAATATTTTATTTTTATATTTATATTTTGTAGTCCCTTCCTCGGATGTCATGCAGAAGAAAAAGAAGAGATGGGGGAGAAAGAAGAAGTGGGAGAAATTCTACCTACATCTCAAAGTATCAACATTCCTCTTGGAGGAAACACCTACATCACGCAGGCAGATGGACCAAGAGTAGAAAAAATAGACAATGAAGGCATAAGCAATTGGTCGAAACCAAATGTTGTTTTTTCTACCTATTTCCGTGTATCTAAAACTGGTGAACTAAGCTTATTTGTAGCATATAACGCAAAAGCAGACAGCCGCATTCAGGTAAAATGCAGCGATGAAACATTTGCTGTTTCACTAAAAAAAGGAGAAAACCAAGTGGCGCACATTGGCAAAGTCAATATCAAGAATACTGGATATGTAAAAGTAGATATTCAGGGACTTAGCCGCGAAGGGGATAGCTTTGGAGAACTAAAAGACCTTGTCATAGATGGAACTGCCACCACCAAGGAAGTAAACTTTGTTGGCGACTTCTCTTTTTATTGGGGACGCAGAGGCCCTTCGGTTCACCTAGCTTATAAAGTACCTACAAATGAAGACGTTGAATGGTTCTACAATGAAATTACTGTTCCCCAAGGAGAAGATCCAATAGGCACATATTATATGGCAAATGGTTTTGGAGAGGGATATTTTGGCATACAGGTAAATTCCTCCAGTGAGCGCAGGGTCTTATTTTCTGTTTGGAGTACCTTTGTAACTGACAATCCGCAAGATATTCCCGAAGACGAACGCATCATTTTGCTTAATAAGGGCGAAAGAGTACACATTGGGGAGTTCGGAAACGAGGGGTCTGGTGGTCAAAGTTATTTGGTATATCCTTGGAAGTCAGGAAGCACCTACAAATTTTTGACGAATATCAAACCCGACGGCAAAGGGGCAACACAATACACCTCATATTTTTATACCCCTCAAGAAAATAAATGGATGCTTATTGCAAGTTTCTTACGCCCCAAAACCGACACTTATTACAAAAGGCCCCATTCTTTTTTAGAGAGTTTTAATCCCGAATTGGGCTACCTCGGAAGAAAGGCATTTTACACCAATCAATGGGTAAGAACCAAAAGTGGCAAATGGATGGAAATACAGGAGGCTGAATTTACAGCCGATGACACTGCCCGCAAAAAAGCCCGTATGGACTACAAGGGAGGCAGAGATGGCGAAAAGTTCTTTCTTCAAAACTGTGGATTCCTAAATGACTATACCGTAATAAATAGCTCATTCGAACGTCCCCTTGGTAATATAGAACCCTCGGTGGAATTGGATCAATTGCCTACAAAATAATTTTTATATTTTCTGTTTACAGCATCACATTGGCGGGAGCTCTTTTATTTAGAAGTTCATTTTTCATAAAATCCATCTTGGCGGCAACATGTTCGAAGTATTGATAAAAACCTTGGCAGAGGTAGTTCAATCCGGGCTCGCCAGTGGAGGTATGTAGAAATCTATTTTTAGGGCATTCGCCATTGCAGGCAAAGAGGTAGATGCACTCCCTGCATTGTGTGGGGAGTTTATCGTATTTATCGTTTCCAAATTTAAGCTGTTGTTCAGAATACATCATCTCGGCAATGGTTTTGGTATTGATATTTCCAAGCTTATATTCTGGAAAAACATAATGATCGCAGGAGAAAACATCGCCATTAAACTCCATTACACCAGCATGTCCACAGGTTTTTGCCATGGTGCAAATGCCAGGCTGCTCTCCTACCCAATTTGCCAAGGTGGCATCAAAAATTTGCACGTAAAATTTCCCTACGTCATGCCTCACCCACTCATCAAATATTGCACAAAGAAAATCCCCCCATTTTTTGGCACTTACCGAAAAAGGAGCTAGCTCAATGGCGGCATCCTTGTCTTGGGGAAGTGTGAGCTTTGTAGATGCTTGCTTATTGATACGCTCTACAATGGGCGCAAACTGAATGTAGCGACAATCTATCTGCTTAAAAAAATTGTAAAACTCTATGGGATAGTCTACATTAAAATTATTGACTACTGCCATACCATTGTATTCCACCCCATGCTTTTTAAGAAGTTCTACACCCTTCATAACCTGATAAAATGATGCCTGCCCCTGCTTGCTGCGCCTATACTTATCATGGAAGATCTGAGGGCCGTCGATAGAGATGCCTACTAAGAAATTGTTGTCTTTAAAAAACTTGCACCAATCGTCGGTGAGCAAGGTGCCATTGGTCTGAATGCAATTGTCAATCTTTCGCCCTCTACCATACTGCGCCTGCAGCTTCAAGGCCTTCTGATAAAATGAAATCGGGCGCATAAGGGTCTCACCACCATGCCAAGTAAAAAGTACCTCTGCCATAGTTTGACTTTCCAAATACTCTTGCGTAAACTTCTCCAAAGTGGCATCACTCATAGTGTATTTTTTCTCTTCAGGATAAAACTGCTTTTTCTCGAGATAGTAGCAATAGTCACAGGCAAGATTACAAACAGAGCCTATGGGCTTAAGCATCACATAAAGCGGTTTGGCGAAAGGAGATATAGATTTAGAATTCATGGGCTTACTGTTTTTTATATTAGTTTTTTACAAATATAATCTATTTAGACGTTTTATTTCTACATTTAATCAATAAAATATCCGCGTATATCAATCATTTATACCAAAAACAAGACAATTGCCCACCGTATTCGTTATAGAATCTTATCTTTGTGGAGAATTATTTCGCAAGAAAACTTCTATAAAATAATTTAGTGTAAAATAATTTAGCATAAAACAATTAAAAAATTATGGCAGAATTAAAAATCGTGGCTTCTATTGTAGCCAAAGATAATGCAGGTAGCGAAATCTTGAGCGCATTGCACAATGTAGCCGACAACTCCCGACAAGAAATGGGATGCATCTCATATGTTGTACACCAAGATGTAAGCGATCCCTTAAGATTTACCATTCTTGAAATTTGGAAATCGCAGGAGGCTATTGATACTCACAACAATAGCCCTCATTTCGACGCTTTCAAAAAAGCCATTGATGGCAAGATTGATGCCTTGGAAATAAACATCCTGAAAGAAATTTATTGAAAAAATAGGCTCAACTGTCAAAATGAATAATAAAAAGGGACTGCTACATATTGTATGAAAACAGTCCCTTAGTCTTATTCAAAAAGAAATAATGCTACATTGAGTATTACAAGGAATATCCTTTTTTGTATTTATAGCCCATCAATCTATGAGAGTTTGCCTCCTTGTCGTTGATAAATTTTTCAGTTTTGTAGTCCCAAGTCAATGGTCTTTTCAGATCAATGGCAATATTTCCTATCGTGCAACAGGCACATGTGCTATGCCCTATTTCTACCGACACAATGGGATCTTTGCGAGTTTGTACAGCCCTAATAAAATCGCCATAATGATCGCCCAGAGTTTCATATCCCAGTGCCGACTTGCCGGCCTCCTTTGGGTATAAATCTTTAGATGAGGCTTCAAAATAGCCTCTACCCACTTCTATCCATCCCTTTTCTCCAAAAAACTTTACTCCCTTGGAGGCCTCGTCATCATAGGGCTGCTCGCTCATTTCTATGCCATTCTCATATATATAGGTCAGATATTTCTTACCATTGTGGCCAGGGGGGATTATTTGACTGGGCCCTTTTCTATCCATTCCTATTGCCCACTGTGCAATATCAAACATGTGCGCACCCCAATCGGTGGTATATCCGCCACCTGTTTCCTTAAAATATCGCCACTCGGCCCATCCTTTTTCATTCACCTCCGGATCGAGTGTGATGCTAGGATTTACCTTTTCATTGTAATGAATGCGCTCATCAAGAGGGCCCAACCATAGTTCCCAGTCCAGACCTGTAGGAATTGTTTCTTTAGGCAGATCGTAGGGAGTAGGAGCTGGCCCCACAGAAGCATAGATCTTACTAATTTTTCCCAAGCGGCCTTTTTGAACAAGGTCTACTGCATGCTGAAAACCGCCATCAGACCGCTGCTGGCTACCTACAGCCAGAATAACCTTGTTCTTGCGAACGGCATTGACCAGAGCCCGACCTTCGGTGACAGTGAAGGTTAATGGTTTTTCTAAGTAAATATCTTTCTTTGCCTCACAAGCGGCAACAGCTATTAAGGCATGCGCATGATCGGGGGTGGCAATTACAACAAGGTCTACATCCTTTCTTGCCAAAACATCCTTGTAGTTTTGGTAAACCTCTACCTTGACATTTTTTTCGGCATTTTGGTAAAAACGATTTACACGCCTCGTAAAACGCTCTTTCTTAATAGCGTATACATCACATCCAGCCACAACTTCGATATCTTTCATTGGCAAAAAGCCATTGAGAATAGACATTGCCTGCTGCCCCAAACCAATAAACCCAACTCGGATAGTACCTTGGGAAGATAGTTTAGAAAATGAATTGGCACTCAAAAGCTGTGGAATAAAGGATAGGCCAACAGCACCTAGCAAAGAGGATTTAATAAATTTGCGTCGTGAGACTTCTCGTGAATTTAACATAGTGATTATATTTATAGTGTAAAATGAACCCTTCTAAATATGTTTTTTACAATCATGATATGTTTGCAAATATATATTAATTTATGCTATAAGCAAAACAAATAGCAACATTTATATATTTTTGCATATCCACCTAAACTCTTATAGAGCAGAATAAAGCAAGTTTTATTTATGGCAAGGAAATTAAAATCCAAAAACTTCAATTTCAGACAAACTAGAAAATGGAGATCTATATGATACTCCCCATTGTCAAGACAGAAATCTACTCGACTTAAGATAGTTTTTGTTTCCTCATTCGTCTGGGAATAAATCGGGAAATAAATTTGGAGCCGACCCTTCGAGCTCGAAAAATTTATTCT
>BHEP01000049.1 GCA_003851245.1 Bacteroidales bacterium
AAACTAATACAATTAAATATTATAGAACTAAGCAAAGACTTGACAGAGAAAAAAAAATCTTATGCCAACTCTTTGAGTAAAATGTCACTTAACAAAACAAGCCAAGACAAATTACTTTTTATTCTTTCTGCCGATCACTTCACTCAGGCTCTTAGAAGGCATCGCTATTTGCAGGAATATGCTTCGTGGAAAAAAAACCAAGCGAAAGAAATAATTGTAAAACAAGAAATTGTAACAGACAAGCACTTAAAATTGGCGAAAATAAGAAACGACAAAATACTGTTGGCGCAAGATAAAAACCGTGAAACAAGTTTGCTCGCCAAAGAAGAGGCTGAAAAATCCCAAGAACTTAAGTCTCTAAAGAAAGAAGAGCAAAAATTATTCTCGGACTTGGAAAAAAAGAAAAAACAGGCCATAGAATACAACAAAAAAATTGAGGAAATAATTGCGGAATCTATAGAAAAATCTTCGGAATCGTCAAAGTCTACCACAAAAAGCACCAAAGAACCCAGCAAGGAAACAAAAAAAGATGCCGACAAGAAATTGACGGAGATCAAAATAGAAAAAAGAGAGGCTGAAAGTATTGGTGGTTATGAAATGACTAAAGAAGAACGCTCTCTTTCTTCTAACTTCAGATCCAATATGGGAAAGCTGCCTTTCCCCCTAAAAGGAGAGTACAAAATTGTTTCGCATTATGGACAGCAAAAACATCAAGATCATAAATATGTTGTCGTAAATAATAATGGCGTTGATATTCAAACAAAAAAAGGTACGCAAGCCCGTTGTATTTTTAATGGCGTAGTGACACGAATTTTTGCCTTTGAAGGATATAATACATCGGTTATTGTGCGACACGGAAACTTTTTGAGTGTGTATTCTAACTTGGTAAAGGTAAAGGTAAAAACGGGTGAAGAAATCAAAACGGGAGAGGTTATTGGCGACATATACACTGATATAGATGCTGGAAATAAAACTATTCTGCACCTAGAAATTTGGAAAGAGCGCGATAAGCTTAACCCTGAACTATGGATTAGATAGTGAAAAATTAAGCTCACACGCTCACTATTATCCAATGTCTTTGCAAACTCTTGCTCTTCTTTTGAATCAACAGCAAAGCAGTCAGCCACGCATTTATTCGGAGTTTAAGCCATCAGCTCAGTGAAATACTGTTCCACCTCTTCGTCAGCAGGAAATTCCATCGCGTACTCATCATCAATTCGAGTGTATTTCAGACCCTACACCAATTAGTGCTGCATCAGTAGGTATGGGGCCGATGCCAATCGTACGATGCGCATTTCATATGGGCGATGTGGTGCACACCTATATATATAGGGAAACGTTCTTTTGTCTTTATGCTCTTGCTAGGCACTACGGGCTTGATGTTTTCGTTTCCCAAATTCCCAAATTCACGAAGTCCATAGAAAATATTGTGGTAAGCGATAATAATATTCATTTAATTATGTGAAAACTAGCTCAATTATTTATTTTTTACAACTTTATTATACAATAAGAGTCCAATAATTGTGAGTAAACCAATGCTACTAAATATAAGCCATAGCATTTGTGGTTCTTGCATTTTGTCGACAAAATGCACATATAGAAAAGCTCCCAGTATGCCACCTACGCCACTGCCTATTACTCCATAAAGAAATGAATAGCCTAGGTATAGAGCTTTTTTATCTTCGGGGGCAATGATACCTACATAGGAAAGAAATTTTGGATGGGCTATCATCTCTCCAATAGTAAAGATGACTATGCCTATTACGAACACCCAAATACTTGTAGAAATGGCCAATACTGCCATTCCTATTGTGCCCATGGAAATGCCAACAATCATTGTGGGTAGGGCTTTGAAGTGCTTTACAATGCCAGAAACAAGTATTTGTAGGCAAATAATTGTTCCTGCATTTAATACTGTTACATGCTCTATATCAAATTTCCAATTGGGATTATCCATAAATAATGCCAAGAACTTATTTATTTGAATGTTGAGAGGTTCCGCATTTACATAATCTTTTACGTACCACAAAACGGTATCAAACATTTGAAAATATAGTATCCAAAATAGGGAATAAATGGCTATTAAGGAAATAAATCTATAATCTTTCAATACTTCTACCGCATCCATCAATACTTTCGATATTTTCTTTGTCGTCTTGGGCCGTTCGGGCTCTTTGTACATGAATATGGTCAGCAGGAGCATCGATCCAGTCATGAATGCAGCCATGTAGAAGATATAAGAATAGGATATTTCTTTGAGTATAGGCACCAGTATCAATGGGAATAGGAAGGCTCCTAAATTGATTGTCCAATAGAAGATACCAAAACCTAGGGTAGAATTTTCTTCGTTTGTTGTGCGGGCAATAGTTCCAGAGATAAGTGGTTTGAAAAATCCTGCCCCACAGACCATGAGTAATAAACTTGCAAATATTGTTGTATATGAGGTGCTTTCGCCACTAAGAAAATAACCCAAACTCATTACCACATATGCGCCCATTAATATTTTGCGATAGCCATACCTGTCTGCTATTGCGCCCGATAGGATGGGCAGGATGTAGAGTAGGGGGGTGATAGTGCTTTTTATTACTCCTACATTTTCTCTGGTAAATCCTAGTCCTCCTTCTTCAGCATTTAGTACAAGGTATACCGAAAGGATGGACATCACACTATAATAGGATCCTCTTTCAAAAAATTCCATGATAATGACTGTCCAATAATTTCGGGGGAAGGACTTGATTCCTTTTTTATTTTCCATTTATAAATATTGAGTATTTTTTATATTTATGCTCCAGCTCCTGCCATTAATAGCTGCTCTACAATTTCGGTATATCCCAATTTGCTGGCATATGCCATTGCACTTTTGCTGTCGTTGTTATAAACGCTTGGTGCAGTGGCGTATTATGCTTCAAACGAGCTTCCCCCGGTATTCCAAATCTATCATGCAGCTTGTTGTATTAGCATAAATGCCCGCACCAGCATAGATGACAAAAGCCTGTTTCAGATCGTGCAATACGACCGACTTTTGCGAAAGATATACATTGGGTATCTCTATATCCTTCAATTCTATATAGGCATAATAAATACTATTGTTCTCAGATGATGGTTTAGTCTGCCTTTCAAAAGTTTCAACAGACATCAGAGCACCCTTCCAATAAAAGTCCCATGTGCGGTGCCCCGTATATCCTGGATTATCGGCAGTATGATCATGTT
Organism: Bacteroidales bacterium; assembly: GCA_003851245.1. Lineage (GTDB taxonomy): Bacteria > Bacteroidota > Bacteroidia > Bacteroidales > Azobacteroidaceae > BHEP01. Next base: position 3,211 of record BHEP01000049.1, read on the forward strand.
GCGCAAAAAATAAGCGCAACCAAATATCTCTCTCTTTATCGATTGTCCACGCACGCGAAGGATTACCCAATCCATGGAGCCTGTCTGGAAGTATATCCAATCCATATTTTTTATAATCATCTTTAGAGATTTGCTCATTTACAAATGCCATTGTATTTTGGGTTTTTAGGTGTTGGCTCCTGCTATTAGTAGCTGCTCTACAATTTCGGTATAGCCAAATTCGCTGGCATATGCCATTGCACTTTTGCTGTCGTTGTCTACAGCATTTAGCTCTGCTCCATTTTCGATTAAAAAAGCGGTAAAATCGTTTTTACCCATTTTGGCTGCTACAATCAATGGCGTTTCGCTATAACTGTTTTTTGCATTTATGTCGGCTCCACTATCGCATAATATTTCCCCTATAGGCTTACTTCCCAAATCGGCAGCATAGTGCAGTGCCGAATTTCCGTTTAGTAGTTTTAGATTAAGGTCTGCTTTATTTTTCAATAATATTTCCACAATATTTATGTTAGAGTTCTGAACGGCTAAAATAAGTGCTGTTACTCCATTGTCGTTCAGTGCATTTACATTAGTATTGTCAGCTTTAAGCAAGGCATTTATAGTCTCGCTTGCGTTGTTATAAACGGCTTGGTGCAGTGGTGTATTTCCCTTGTTGTCTATTTGCGCAACACTTCCACTACTTGAGAGTGCTGTTATCAAATCGCGCAGTCCATTTGCCGTAGCATAATCTAGGGTGTTATAGCCTTCATTATTTTTTATGGAAGCATCAGCACCCAAGGAAATAAGAAAAATGGCTGTTTCTGTCTTGCTATTACACACTGTATACATAAGTGGACTGTTGCCTTCTTTGTTGGTAGCGTTGATGTCTGCACCCGCATCAATAAGCATTTTGATGATGTCTTTATTCCCATTTTGTGCTGCATAATGCAGTGGCGTTTCGCTAATATTATTTGCCAATGAGGTATCTGCTCCATTGTCTAGGAGCATTTTCACAATATCTTTTGCTCCTTTGATGCAAACATAATGCAGGGGAGTGTTACCTCTGGCATCACGTTTATCAATATTTAGGCCTCCTTTTTTTAAGAAGGCTTGTATTACTCCTTTTTGTGCATTTTTGCATGCATTCAAAAACATATTATCCATATAGATGATTTATAAATTGTTTAATAAAAGTTTTACAACAGCTTCATTATTTGCCTTGACAGCTATGTCTATTGCCGTCTCATTTTTATTATTTGTTTTGCTAATGGTGTTATCGCCATTGGCATTCTCGAGTATGAGTTCAGCTATTTTTTTTGCCGAGATTTTATTGCCATTAGCAGCAGCATACATCAGGGCGGTATTACTCTCTTTATCTGCCAATCTTATATCAGCCTCATTATCCAGAAGTAATTCTGCAATATTATGCTCGTTTTCCTTGCCAGATAAGGCAAAGGTCATAAGGGGTGTACTGCCTTTATAATTGGCTATATTTACATTTGCTCCTGCCTCAATCAATGCCTCTGCCAAAGTATTGTTGAGATTGGCCATATAATCAATTGCACAAATTATATTTAGTGCAGTATTTCCCTGGCTGTCGATAACATCATCAAGCAAAAGATTGTTTTTTATTAGGTGCTGGAGAATCTTACATATTGTTTTGGGTTCTTGATGCCCTCCTGCTACTCCTTTTCCTAAATTGGATAAGGATTTTGTTAGTAGATAATAGACGGCAGTAGTTTCATTGTCACCAATCTTATAATTTACATTAGCCTTGTTTTTTAGGAGTATCAGCACTGCCTCTTCCGATGGGTATTCGCAGGCAAGCATCAGCGGGTTTTTTTTATATTTGTCAGACACCTCGTTGATGTCATATCCTTCTTTAATAATGGCTTCTATAGCTTCAAGGTCTTTTTGCAAAACAGCATCGTGCAATGTCATTCCAGATGTTTTGGAGGCTGAATCATCGCCACTTATCAATGCCGAAATTTCTTTTACTGCACTTTTCATCGCATAGTCCAAGGGGGTCGCTTCAAAGATATCCTTGTCTTCACGATCAATGCTATCGTTATCAATTAGTATTTTTATTGTTTTGTAGGCTGCATCAATATGCCCATCCACCGATTTTCGATGTACCAATTGGCTACAAATAACATGAAGTATGTTTTTCTCTTCTTTGCCAACCGCATCCATTTTTATTCCACTCTGGGCAAGTGCCGCAATAAAAGGGTAGAGACACAATGTGCCTGCTTGGTAATAGGCTATTTCGCCAGCCTCATTTTTCTTTTTGGGCTTTACCTTTAGTTCAATAAGTTTTTTGACTGTATTGTAAATAACTTCGCTTTTTTCCTCCCAGTTTTTGCAGTTGTTTGCAAGTGGGCCAGACACCAAGTCGTGCATAGGGCTGTTGCCCTGATCGTCTAGGCAGGGTTTAACTCCCTCCTTGGCCAGTAAATCTATAGCTTGACAGTCTGCATAGGTTGCTGCTATATGATATAAATTCTTCCCCTCTTGATTTGTTATGTCTTTATCTGGCAGATTTTCGTAGAGTTTTAACACATCAACCTCTTGCCCTCCACGACCGAATAAATTCATTGTGTATGCGTCTATAATTTCGTCAAACTCTTTCATCTTCAGCTGTTTTTGTTTTGCTAATTCAATAGCTGTGTTTATATTATTGTAATTCTTATTTATGGTACAAATGTATGCAAAAAAGCCTTATTTTGGGCTTTAAAAATAAAAAAAATCCAAATAAAATAGACTAAGATAGGGTTCAGCTCAACTAAAATGTTTGCACTTTTCTTATTTGCACTATAATACTCCCCAATAACTAGACATCTCATTAAGATAATAATCGTACATTTACGTTTAAAAATTTTATTATGACAACAAGAAGAAAATTCAGCGCCTAGTTTAAGAGCAAAGTAGTCTTAGAATCATTAAAAGAGCGAGAAAGTTTGGAGAGTTTATCCAAGAAGTATGAATTACTCCCGACTCAGATTTCAGCATGGAAAGGTGAGGCATTAAAAAAATTCGCACAAGTTTTTTCAAAAGAAAAAGCATCGTCATCCAGCAATGCAGTGGACACTCAAATTTTATATGCCCAGATAGGAGTGGATTACACTCCATTTTCATGGGGTTCTACGCTTGACAGCCATTATTGATTTGCACAGTCGCTACGTAGTGGGCTGGTCCTTATCCAATACTATGAGTGCTCAATGGTGTGCCCAGACCTTGGAAGATGCGATTGCTAAATTTGGTAAGCCAGAAATTTTCAATAGCGATCAGGGAAGTCAATTTACTAGCTATATATTTATTAAAGTTCTGACAAATAATGACATAAAAATATCTATGGATGGGAAAGGAAGGGCTTTAGATAATATTTTCATCGAAAGATTATGGAAAAGTGTAAAATATGAGGACGTTTATTTGCATGTATATGAAAATGGATTATCTTTGTATGAAGGCTTGGAAAAATATTTTCGATTTTATAATGATAAAAGATTGCATCAATCTTTAAATTATAATACTCCGAAAGAAGAATACAACAGAGCGGCATAAATCGAGAATAAATCTTTCGAGCTCTAAGGGTCGGCTCCAAATTTATTTCCCGATTTATTCCCAGACGAATGAGGAAACAAAAACTATCTTAAGTCGAGTAGATTTCTGTCTTGACAATGGGGAGTATCATAATAAAAAGCCATCTATTGCCAAAGCAGCATCGCCTTTTGCTTCTTGTACATTTTTTCCAAAACCAAAAATATTTGGGAGCTCTTTAAACCAAACTCCGTACCCATCTTTACCTAATTCTAATACTGCATTTATCGTTTGCATTTGAAAGCTTTTTTATTGGGACTTATTTAAGCCCCAATTGTTTAAGAATCTTATTACATGTCCCTGTTGGGACTTCTTTTGAACCATGAAAAGGAATACAGATAATTTTACCATCCTTTTCCTAAAATATGTGCGAGCCTTTTTGGCTTAAAAGTTTAGCTCCAACTCCATGGGCTAATTTTACTAGTTCTGAACATTTCATATTTTATTTGTTTGACACTACAAGGATAAGGCATTATTTACTATTTTGCAAGCAAAATGGTAAACATTTCAATGCTTTTTATTTTTATTATGGCAGGGGCATTACACCGAATAGGTTCCTGTTTCTTGCTGCATGATTTTATTTTGGTCGCTTTCGGGGAGTAGGCGGCTATATTCGCCCCAAAGAAGGTACATGAATGCGGTGGGTATTTGTGTGGAACTAAATACCTGCTCCTCGAATGGCAGGGACTCGCTTCTCTTGTCGAGCATTATTCTACCCTCGTGGCGTTTTAGCGGCGAATGGTTGATGGATGATACCAACTCCACTGATAAAAGGTGTAAATGAGCTAGTTAGCTGATTTGCACCTTTTTTGTTACAGCCTAAAATAAAACTTGGGCGACAGTATAGGATCAAACAATAACAAACAAGACAATCAATATTATTAATGCCATAGCTGTAAATTTTATTACGAACCGAATAGGTCATTTGTTTTTTTGCCAATAATATCGTATACCGTATGGGCGGGCGGGGGCAAGCTCCGCCCGCCCCTACGGTATACGATACAATGATACCCTGCGAAAAAACGCGGCATTTATTTTTTTCGTTTTTGCTGAAAAAAGGATTTCAGTAATTCTGCGGTCTCTTCTTCCAACATTTTACTTACAACACTTGTTTTGGGGTGCAATACCATTGGAGAGTATTTCAAATAACCACGCTTGGAGTCGGTAGCGCCAAATACAATCTTATCGATTTGCGACCAGGCCAAAGCGCCGGCACACATGGGGCAAGGCTCTAAGGTAACATACAAGGTGCAGCCCTTCAAATATTTACCGCCTAGGGCAGAACTTGCAGCAGTAATTGCAATCATCTCGGCATGGGCCGTGGTATCCTTGAGGGTTTCGGTAAGATTGTGACCCCTAGCAATAATTTTATTCTGGCAAACAATAAGCGCGCCAATGGGAACCTCGCCCATTTCTAATGCCTTATGTGCTTCCTTAATGGCCTGCCGCATAAAATAAACATCATCAAAAATCAAACTCATAGCCTCATGTTTTTCTAAATTTATTCTTCATTGATGCAAATTTACAATTTATTGTCAGATAAAAAAAAAATGCTACTTTTGTAAGTATAATAAAATTGCAATGGCTGAACATAACATTATAGGTCAAGAAGGGGAAAAAGCTGCGGTAGATTATCTCATCAGCAAGGGCTACAAAATACATAATACCAACTGGAGGAAAGGGCGTTACGAGCTGGATATAATTGCTCAAACCTCAGATGAGCTGGTAGTTGTTGAAGTAAAAACACGAAGTGGAAATCCTATGGTTGCTCCTGAAATAGCGGTGGACAACAAAAAAATAAGAAATATTATTTCAGCAACAGATCTATACATCAATATATACGACATAGACTTACCTGTAAGATTTGATATTATATCCGTCACAGGCTATTTTCCCCATTTCATAATTGAACATATAGAAGATGCCTTTTATCCTCCTGTGAATACTTATTGGTAAATAAATATGCTAATGCGAGGCTCCAAAAAAAACGCCCATACGCTTGCCTTGCAAGATAAGATCGTGATTGGCTTGCACCAGCTTTGTTTTCCCAGCAACCTCACTAAGGGGAATAGAAGAAATTGTGTCGCCTTTCAAACAAACCATAGAAGCAAAGCTACGTTTTGAAATCAACTCTGCGGCATGCCCAGCAAGTCTAGTTGCCAAATTCCTATCGTATGGAGATGGGTTACCTCCTCTTTGTACATATCCTAGCACCGTCTCTCTGGTTTCTATGCCTGTTTGCTCTTCTATAAATTGCGATAAACTTGCAGCACCTCCCTTGGTTTTAACTCCGTCAATACCTTCGGCCATAGCAACAATTATATAAGACTTCCCTTGACTCACGCGGCGAAGTATCTCCTGCACAATAGAATCCAAATCAAATGCTTGCTCTGGAATTAATATTATATCGGCTCCTCCAGCCATTCCTGCATAAAGCGTAATCCAACCAGCATGATGACCCATAAATTCAACCAACATCACTCGCTTGTGTGCGCTTGCGGTAGAATGAAGCCTATCTATAGCCTCTGTTGCAATATTTACTGCACTTGTAAAGCCAAAGCAAATATCAGTTCCCCAAATATCATTGTCTATAGTTTTGGGAATACTAATGATATTGAGGCCCAAGAGAGAGAGCTGATATGCTGTTTTCTGCGTGCCATTACCGCCAATGCAGGCTATTGCATCAAAACCCATTGCCTTATAGTTGGCAATAATCTGACGAGGCTTGTCACTGGCCTCCAAACTCAAGGATTTCCTAAATGGCTTCTCTCGCGAAGTGCCCAGTATGGTACCTCCTAAATTGAGAATGCCAGCAATGATTTTTTCGTCTAATACAAAAAAATCATTGCTGAGCAAACCTTGAAATCCATTGCGAATACCCACAACTTCCATCCCATAATGCAGCATTGCTACCTTGGCAAGGCCATGGATTGCCGCATTAATTCCGGGACAATCGCCTCCTGAAGATAAAATACCTATCTTCATATTATTTTATTGAATTGTTTAATTTTATTTTTCTTGATCCAAGTTATTGTCTATCATATCAATTTTTTTGACTATCAAGTCCAATTCACTTTTCAAATTATCAATTTTGCGAGTCATTTCTTTCACCAGACCTCCACCGTCTTTTGAAGAAACAGACAAAAATCCCATGTTATTTTCATAGGTCTGAATATCTCCTTTTAGGTGATCATGAGTTCGCATCAGTCGTTCTCTTTCGCCAAGCAGTTTGTTTTGCGACCTTTCGCCACCCGCCACAGCATTTATATTGGATCTAAAAGATTGCAAACGTCTTTCAGATTCATCGACTTTAAGCCTATCAAAATGACTATCTACAGCCTCTTTATATTCTTTGTAGAGCTTATCCTTTTCCTTGAAAGGAACGAAGCCTACAGCATTCCATTGCGACATCATCTGTTTGAGCTCTGCAATTGCTTGATTAGCATTTAGCGATGTGTCTAGGGCTTTTACTTTCTCTATGATATCTTTTTTGAGGATCATATTTTCCTGCTCTTCACCTTTTTGAGAGGCAAAATGGGTGTTTTTTCTTTCAAAAAAGTGATCGCAAGCTCCTATAAAACGCTTCCATACGCTATCGGAATATTTGCGGGAGACAGCGCCAATGGTCTTCCATTCTCTTTGTAATGCAACAAATTGTTCGCTGGCTTCTTTCCAATTTTCACTATCTTTAAAGGCCTCAACTTTTTCGCAAAGCTCTTTTTTCTTTTCCAAGTTCACATCCATATCCTGTTTGATATGTTTGAAAAAATCGCTTTTCTTTTGAAAAAATACATCGCAAGCTGATCTATAACGCTCAAAAATCTTGATGTTTTGCTTTTTGGGAGCAAAGCCGAAATGTTTCCACTGCTCTTGAAGAGCAAAAACACGCTTACTCTTTTCTTCCCAAGCCCTAAAGGCAAGGAGGGCAGTACAATCAATGCCTTCTAGCTCTTCGCATATAAGGGTTTTTTCTTCTAAATTCTTTTGCTCTGCATCTCTCAGCACATCAAAATGGTCTTGATGCCTTTTATTTACTACTGTGGAGGCATTCTTAAATCTATCCCAAATTTCATCTCTAAGCTCTCTTGATACGGGGCCAATTTCTCGCCAATCTTGATGGAATTTTTGCAGCTGATAAAAAGCCGACATAACATCGGGCTCTGCAGCCAATTTTTCTACATTGTCACAAAGAACGAGCTTGAGTTCCAAGTTTTTCCTGAAATCATAGTCACGCATTTCATTATTAATCTTCAAAAGATCATAAAACTTCTCTGTGTGCAATTGATATTCTTTCCAAATATCATTGACACTGGCCTGAGGTATATGCTTAATATCTTTCCATACCTGCTGAAGTCGTCGAAACTCTTGATGCACCTTGTAAAAATCGTCTTGACTTTCAATAAGATTTTTTAGCTGCTCAATAATTCCTTTTTTTGCTTCTAGGTTTTTCTCCTTATTTTTTTCGTCTTCAGCCTTTAATACGGCTTTTTTTTCTTTGAATGTTTGTAAAAACACTTTCAGCCGCTCTTCCAACTCATCAATGGGAGCCAAAAAATCGACTTCCTGTCCACCTTCAGCAAGAAAATTCTTCCTAAGTTTGTCGACAAAAGATTTTCGGATTTTGTAAAATGATAGCTTTATTTGATCTACCTCTTTCCTTACATTTTCAATTGCATCTCCCTGGACGAGTACACTCAAACGCTCAACAAGTTCTACGGGACTTAACCTATCGGGCGAAACGCCTTCTACCACAGGACTTGCCTCTACCTCTTCTTTGGGGATACTGGCTTCTACCAAAGGTATCGCTGATGTCTCTTCGCTTAAGACTTCGCCTACAATGGGTAAAGGCTCAAGAGGAGGCAAAATTTCTTCCACAGAAATGGCTTCTACTACTGCTTGCACAGCTTCTACTTGCGCTAAATCACTCTCTACAGCATTTGTAGGAGTTTCCAAAGACTTGTTTTCTTCAATACTGCTGTCTACAACAGGCTTGATTTCAAGAGGATCATTCATAAATATTATTTTTACAAAACGAGAAATTAATATACAACAGAACATCTACATACAATATAGGGGCTACCAATTCATAAAAAGACTCGCAAAAATCATTTTTAAGGAATTTTAGAGGTGCTTAAAACCTATATTCTAGGAATATCATAATACAACCTACAAATTAAACAAAAAAAAATGATATTTCCTTGTGTTTTGCCCTTTTTTTACTCTTTTACCTCTATTTCTTTCCAATCGCCATGTTTTTTTATCAAAATAAGGAGTCGCTCAACAGCTTCGTCGGTTGGAATATATTTTTCCATACAAACCTTTCCTTTATATAAAGACACCCTACCCTTGCCAGCTCCAACATAGCCATAGTCAGCATCAGCCATTTCTCCCGGCCCATTTACTATGCAGCCCATAATACCAATTTTCAAACCAACCAAATGGGAAGTCGCTGCCTTTATTGCTTTTATGGTAGTTTGCAGATCAAAGAGCGTTCGCCCGCAACTAGGACAAGATATGTATTCGGTTTTGCTTATTCTTCTGCCGCTAGCCTGTAAAATACCAAAAGAACAGGCATCAATAGACTGCAAATTGAGTGATTCATTGCAAAGAAAGAGCCCGTCGGGCAATAGATCTAGGAAGAGTGAACCGCAGTCACTAGCTGCTTTTATTTGTAAGCTCTCTAATCTGGATTCTTTATAAGTTCTCTGAATGATTACGGGTATGTCTATTTCTTTATTCATAAGGGTATGAATAAAAGCTTTTTGCTCTCCTTGCCCATTGACATGCGAAGTGTAAAGAATGATAACTGTGAGTTTGTCTTTCTTTAGGTCTGACAAAAGAGCCTCATCTTGCAAATCGAGGTATTGAAGTTTCAAAAATTTAACTTTAGCCTCGCTGGTTTTCCATTCGTCTTTTTCTGCTACCCCAAAAAGTGGGAAAATGTTTGATTTCTCAGCAAATTGAGCGGCATAAAGAGTATTGTCTACAATGTAGGATTGATTTTCAAGAATCTCTACATTTATAATACTTCCTAGATATATAAAGTCGGGAATAAAATCGGGGGAAAGCACACAATCTCCATTTTGCGACCTGTCGGATACAACGACGGGAACTTGAGAGCCGCCAATACGCCCAATAGGATGAGTAGTACGTCTTTCTGGGCTCAAGGAATTGTATCTAGTGCTGGCAGATGCAATGATAGGGTGGTGGTCTTTTTTTTCCAAAATATGATCAACTAAAAGTTGAGCTACGGGCAATTCTAATTCAGGATCTTCACTCAAAGACACACGGATTGTATCGCCAATACCTTCTGAAAGCAAGGTGCCGATACCTACTGCCGACTTTATTCTTCCATCTTCTCCATCACCGGCCTCGGTAACTCCTAGGTGCAGAGGAAAGTTCATATTGCACTCACCCATCCGCTTTACTAAGAGCCTTACTGATCTTACCATCACCGATGTATTGGATGCTTTCATGGAAATAACTACATTGGTAAAATCTTGCTCTCGGAGAAGCTCTAAGAACTCCATACAAGACTCTACCATTCCTTCGGGAGTATCGCCATATCGAATTAATATCCTTTCAGACAGCGAACCATGATTCACGCCTATACGCAATGAGGTTTTATGCTCCTTACATATTGCTATCAAGGGGTTTAGCCTTTGTCGGATTTCATCTATTTCCGAGGCATAATCCGCTGCGGCAAGTTGTTCTTTAAGACTTTTATTTGATAAGCTTGCATAATTTCCAGGATTTATCCTCACCTTATCTACATTTTTAGCAGCAAGTTCTGCTACTTTTGAATTGAAGTGTATGTCTGCAACCAGGGGGGTTTTATAGCCTCTGTGTAGGAGCCCTTCTTTGATTTCCTTAAGATTCTGTGCCTCTCTAATTCCCTGAGCTGTAAGGCGAACATAATCTGCACCCGCCTCTATTATACGAATACACTGTTCGATAGAAGATTCTGTATCAAGGGTTGAGGTGTTGGTCATTGATTGAATACGTATGGGATTCTCTCCACCCACAACCACATCGCCCACCAAAATGGGGGATGTTAAACGACGGCTATAGTTAAACATTATTTCAGGTATAATTTTGGTGTATTGGTAATAGGCTTATGCCTAGTTTGTTTTAAATTTGTATTTTATATGAGATAATTCTGCATTTGCCGCTACAATTTTTTTCTTGAGATCTTCTTTATAGCTTTGTAGTTTGGTTTGTAGCTGCTGATCTGACTGCGACAATATTTGCACTGCCAATATGGCTGAGTTAAGGGAAGCATTTATTCCTACTGTTGCCACAGGTATGCCCGGAGGCATTTGCACAATAGCCAAGAGAGCATCTACCCCATCTAATGAAGCTTTTATAGGTACCCCTATCACTGGCAAACTGGTCATTGAGGCAATCACTCCTGGCAGATGGGCAGCCATTCCTGCTGCTGCAATAATGACTTTCACGCCTCTACCATGTGCATTTTTAGCGAAGTCCTCAACTTCTTTTGGCGTTCTATGAGCAGACAGGGCATGAATTTCAAAAGGAATTTCAAAGGAATCCAACAATTCGGCAGCTTTTGCCATGATGGGGAGATCAGAAGTGCTCCCCATGATTATACTTACTAAGGGCTGCATAATTTATTTTCCTATAAATACCTTGTAATCAGGAGCCGACATCAGCGAATCTAATTCAGAGGCATTTGTTAATCGCACTTTTACGATCCAAGCCTTTCCGTAAGGGTCTTCATTGACTAATTCGGGCTGCTCATCCAATATTGAATTAAGTTCGAGGATTTCTCCCGAACAAGGCATCAACAAATCCGACACCGTCTTGACTGCTTCAATAGAGCCAAAAACCCCATTCTGCTCGATTTCATCGCCTACACTATCAACATCAACAAAAACGATCTCGCCCAATTCACTTTGTGCGTAATCTGTTATGCCAATATATGCAAGTTCTCCTTCTACCCTGACCCACTCGTGGTCTTTTGTATACTTTAGTTGTTCTGGTAATAACATAGTTTTATTTTTAAAAAGTTAATAAATTATTTACTAAAATTAAAGTTCCTTCCTCAATCTGGCAACAGGAAGATTTAGTTGCTCCCTATATTTGGCTATTGTTCTGCGGGCAACCTCATAGCCTTGTTTTTTCAATTCTCCAACAAGAGCATCATCAGTAAGGGGCTTTTTTTTGTCTTCCCTCTCAATACAGGCTTTTAGAATGGCCTTTACTTCTCTTGTGGAAACCTCTTCGCCGGCCCCATTGGTAAGCGATTCTGAGAAAAAATATTTTAATGGATAAACACCATAATTTGTTTGTACATATTTGCTGTTGCTAACTCTTGAAACGGTAGAAATATCGTAATTGCTCAGCTCTGCTACATCCTTAAGTATCATAGGCTTTAGATTTGGCTCTTCGCCATAAAGGAAAAAATCTTTCTGTATCTCTATAATAGCCAACATTGTTGAGCGCAATGTATTTTGTCTTTGCTTAACGGAGTCAATAAACCATTTGGCGGCATCTAATTTTTGTTTCACGAAAAATAGGGCTTCTTTTTTTTCAAAAGATTGATTACTCTTATTTTTGGCATAATCCTCAAACATATCTGAATATTCCCTATTGACTCTAAGTTGGGGGATATTTCTTTCATTCATACTAAAAAATAGTTCCCCATTGCTTGCCTCTATCGTAAAATCAGGTATCACTTGCGACATTTTTGTTTCCAAGCTACTTTCCCAAGAGCTCCCTGGCTTAGGATTGAGTAAGGTAATTTCTTTTATTACATCTCTTATATCTTGAGAAGTGATGCCTAAACTTTTTTCTATTTTTTCGTAATGCTTTTTTGAAAATTCTTCAAAAAAATTCTCTAATATATTACTTGTCAATTGTAGCAAACTTGTTTTCTTTTTTTTTGCCAACTGTAGCAACAAGCACTCCTGTAGATTGCGTGCTGCCAAACCCGGAGGGTCGAAATCCTTGATTACTGACAATACTTTTTGAACATCCTTCAAAGGAACATCAACGCCATACTGAAAGGCGTAATCGTCGGCAATTGCAAGCAAATCCCTTCTAAGGTATCCATCACCCTCAATTGTGCCTATCAGATACTTCCCTATCTTCATCTCATATTCTGATAAATTTCTCAGATAAAGCTGTGCCAAAAGATACTCTTGAAAGGACTCAACTTCAGAATATGGAACATCTTCATTTAGGGGATCTTTTGAGAAATTATTTTCCTGCAAGCGATAATCAGGAATATCGTCTTCTGTAAGGTAGTCTCCTATAGTCAATTCTTGCTCTGTCAAATCATTTTCAACTTCCTGCTCATCTTCTTGTGCAGGAAACTCTTCAATTTCCTCCAATGCCGGATTCTCTTCCAGCTCTTGGTCTATTCTATCCTCCAACTCCAAACTTGCATATTCCAACATTTTTATTTGTTGAATCTGCAAAGGAGAAAGTTTTTGTTGCTGCTTTAATGAAAGATGCTGTTTGATCATTTAATAATAATATGTTGACAATTTATGAATTACTCCCTAAGCACACCAAAGAAAGGCGTAAGTAGAAGAAAATTTGACAATGCAAACTTACAAAAAAAACTATTAATAAGTGATTGTAAAAATGAAAATATTCTTTAATTAATCCAACAAAATGTATTGTAAAATACTTTTTTTAATAATTAAAGCTGCTACCCCCTAAAAATTCTCTTAGAAGAGAGCTGTTTGGCAATTCATTTATGTCGATATGACTGAAATAAGAGAGGAATAGAAGTAAGCGCCGCACTTCGGCATAGGCCGCATAGCAGGGCATTACCTCTGAGAGTATGGGCTCTGAGAGTATGGGCTATGCAAAACTTCGTAGCGCTGCCCGCTCTCACACTCGACCACCTGTCGATTGTTTCTTTTGCCTAATATTTTATGAAATTATAATCCCTTATAATACTCCTTATCAATCGATTGTCTGTTGTGGTAATCCAATTGTGGTTATCTAAAGAGATGCTTGTAAGTGCCGAAACATAAATCTTATAGCTGGTATCGGGATCAATATCTGGAAAAAAAGCTGGATTGAGGGCATGGATACCTTCCATAATTAATTCTGTATTATTATTAACCTTAACATCCTTATAGCTTTGCGTGTTTTGCAATAAATTATTATTAAATCTTCCATACAAATTAGCTATTAAACATTTTTCCTTTTATAAAACATTCTTTTTTTTAAGAATGCAATGAAAATTATGCACTAAAAGACAAAACTACAAAAAAAATCATGCATAATTTCATGTATTTGAGTAAAAAGGATTACTTTTGCGCTGTTTATCGTTATACTATAGAATATTTTAAAAAAAAATGGACAAAATTAGTTATGCCTTAGGGCTTAGTATCGGACACAACTTTAAGAGCTCTGGAATAAAAGAGATAATCCTTCCTGATTTCTATCAGGCTCTTGAGGATGTTGTCAATGACAGAACTCCGCAATTATCTTTTGATGAGGCCAAAGTCATTATAAATGAGTATTTCATGGGACTTCAGAAAGAACAAGGCGAACTAAATATCAAAGCTGGGGAAGAATTTCTCAAAATAAACAAAGAAAGAGAAGGTGTAGTTTGCTTAGAGAGCGGATTGCAATACCAGATAATAAATGAAGGTAGTGGAAGCAAGCCTACGGCAGACGATCAGGTTGAGTGCCATTATGAAGGAGCCCTCATCAACGGAAAAATTTTTGACAGCTCTATTCAAAGAGGTGAGCCTGCCATTTTTGGAATTACGCAAGTAATTGCTGGATGGACGGAGGCCCTACAATTGATGTCCGAAGGTTCGAAATGGAGACTATTCATACCCTCTTCTTTGGCATATGGAACACAGCAAGCAGGAGAGCTAATAGAGCCAAACAGTTGCCTGGTTTTTGAAGTAGAATTATTAAAAATAGTATAAATTTTTAAACAATAAAAAAAAATGAAAAAAGTTAGTATGATGGCGGTTGTTGTTTCCGTCGCTCTGAGCGCATGTACAGCTCAGGCTCCAAAAGCAAACTTAAAAACTGATATCGACTCTTTATCTTATGCTGCGGGACTGTCCCAAACACAGGGTCTTAAAGACTATCTTGCAAGAATGGAGGTAGATACAACACACATGCAGGACTTCGTAAAGGGACTTAATGAAGGTAGTTCTATTGACAAAAGCGACAAGAAAAAAGCCGCGCATATGATGGGTGTACAAATTGGGCAGCAGATAAGCGGTCAAATGATTTCTGGACTGAACCAAGAACTCTTCGGCGAAGACTCTACACAAAGTATAAGTAAAAGCAATTTTATGGCAGGCTTTATAGGAGGCGTACTTAACCAAGACCTAAAAATGAGCCCTGAGGAAGCCGCTAGCTTCTCTCAAACAAAGATGGAAGAGATCAAAAACAAAGAAATGGAAAAAGAGTATGGCGCCAACAAGCAAGAAGGGCTAGCATTTTTGGATAAAAATAAATCTGAAGAAGGCGTAGTAAGTCTTCCTAGCGGTCTTCAATACAAAATTGTAACAAAAGGAACTGGACCTGTACCAAGCGCAGAAAATACTGTTAAAGTTCATTATAAAGGAACTTTAGTTAATGGAGAGGAATTTGATAGCTCACACAGCCGTGGCGAACCTACAGAATTTATGGCAAGCCAAGTAATTCCAGGATGGACAGAGGCCTTAACTCTTATGCCTACAGGCTCAACATGGATGCTATACATTCCTGAGGAACTAGCATATGGATCAAGAGATCAAGGACCGATCAAACCTTACTCGACACTTATTTTTGAAGTTGAATTAATCAGCTTTAAATAAAAATAAGTTATAAAAGGACTCAAGTACTTAGAAGTATATGGAGAAAATAGATCAACTAGATAGGAAGATATTGCAAATAATTTCGCAAAATGCGCGAATCCCTTTCAAGGACGTAGCTGCGGAGTGTGGTGTTTCGCGCGCCGCCATCCACCAAAGGGTTCACAAAATGGTAGAAATGAAAGTAATTCTTGGCTCTGGTTATCACGTCAATCCCAAGGTATTGGGTTACAATACTTGCACCTATATAGGAGTGATACTTGAGAAAGGTTCAATGTATAAAAATGCTGCCCTAGAATTTGAAAAAATACCAGAAGTGGTGGAGTGTCATTTTACTACTGGACCTTACACTTTAATGCTAAAATTATTTGCTCGTGACAACGAGCATTTAATGGAACTCCTAAATAGTTCTATACAAGAAATACCTGGAGTTGTCTCTACAGAGACCCTCATCTCTCTCAGACAAAGTGTGAAGAGAGAGATTCCTGTCAATATCAATTTATAGATAATTTAAGACAAAATATAAAACGCCCCTCCAAATATTTTGGAGGGGCGTTTTTATGTTAAATCACTTATATAGAGAAAACTACTACATTGTTGAAATTGTATTTTTAAGTTTTTTCTAAAAAAGCTCAAAACAAAATGAGGATCTAGTTTGTTTGCCGATGAGTTTTTTTTAATAATTAAAGCTGCTACCCCCTAAAAATTCTCTTAGAAGAGAGCTGTTTGGCAATTCATTTATGTCGATATGACTGAAATAAGAGAGGAATCGAAGTAAGCGACGCGCTTCGGCATAGGCAGCATCGCAGGGCATTACCTCTGAGAGTATGGGCTCTGCAAAACTTCGCAGCGCTGCCAGTTCGTAAAGCATGGCAGAATTAAACATAGCATCAGCATTTTCTTGAAAAGGGAAAATCCACTTATCTTCGCCCGCTCTCACACTCGACCATCTGTCGATTGTTTCTTTTGCCGAATATTTTCTGAAATTATAATCCCTTATAATACGCCTTATCAATCGGTTGTCTGTTGTAGGAATCCAATTGTGGTTATCTAAAGAGATGCTTGTAAGTGCCGAAACATAAATCTTATAGCTGGCATCGGGATCAATATCTGGCAAAAAAGCTGGATTGAGGGCATGGATACCTTCCATAATTAATACTGTGTTGTCTTGCAACTCAATTTCATTGCCCTTATAAATGCGCTTGCCTGTAAGGAAATCGAAGGTAGGAAGGGCAACTTTTTCTCCCTTAAGAATTTTTTTAAGATCTTTATTGAAAAGATCCAGATCGATGGCATAAAGAGATTCGAAGTCGTAATTTCCTGCCTCATCTTTTGGTGTATGTTCGCGATCTAAGAAATAATCATCTAAAGAAATACCTACCGGCCTAATGCAATTGGTAAGCAATTGTATCTGCAGACGCTTGAAAAACGTTGTCTTCCCCGAGGAAGAGGGTCCTGAAATTAAAATAAGGCGGAGCCCTTGTGAGAATTTGGCAGCTATCTCCTCTGCAATTTTAGCAATAACTTTTTCTTGCAAAGCTTCTGCTACCTTTATCAATATAGGTATGGTGCCTGCTCGGTGTGCAAGATTGAGATCCGCCACATTCATCATTCCCAGCACCCTATTTAACTCCAAATGCTCTTTAAAAACCCTCATCATCTTGTCTTGTTTGACTAAAACTTGCAAGACTTGTGGATTATCCATGCTGGGAACCCTCAAAAGAAGGCCTTCATCATACTTCTCAAGCTTAAACAAATATAGCATGCCCGAGGAAGGCAATAGATCTCCATAATAATGATCTATGTGCCCATCCAGCACATTATAAGAGCTGTATACATTGCCAACAGATTCTAGCAATTGGGCTTTCTCTTCTTTTTTATGACTCCTAAATAAGGCTACAACACTTGTTGTCTGGTCGGAATAAGTCTCAAAAGGGAAATTTTGTGCTATAATAAAACGCATACGATCTTCTATACGCGCAATATCTTCCTCTCCCAGATTTCCTACAAAACCTGTAAGGTCGCAATAGTAGCCACGAGAAATAGGAAATTGAATGTTTATATCCACCTCAGGAAATAGATCCCAAACGGCCTTGGACAATACAAAGCATAGCGAACGCACATATGTTCGCATACCTGAAGCATCGCTCATATCTATAAACTCAATATCTTTGGGGCGGTAGCACCTAAATCCTAGAGATTCTGTCTTATTATTAACCTTGGCACAGCACAATAGCGAAGGCATTTTTAAACCAAAAGACTCATAAATTTCCAAAACAGAACTTCCCACCTTAACATCCTTATAGCTTTGCGTGTTTTTGCAATAAATTACTATTAAATCTTCCATACAAATTAGTTATTAAACGTTTAATATCATTCCATCCTCAAAATCTTCGCGGTTATTCTTGAAAAAATCGATAAAAAATCGAGATAGAAATATACCTATAAAAAATATTCCAAAAATAAGTCTCGGGAATTTACATGCCTCTTTTTTCCAATTGTGTGGGGTGCGATGGCACTGAAAATATAAGATTCAAACTCCTTTCCCAAGCCTAAATATTGGTGATAAACCTAAACGTCCACAGCACACTTGTTTCATGGACATAAATCTCGTGATTCATAAGGTTGCCAAATCTAATAAGAGCTAGCTTGGTTTATACTAGTTTGTGTATCAATTCTTCTTGATCGCCATAAAGCAGATTGATGAGAGGAATTTCTATCATTGTGTAGGCTCCACTAGCTTGTTTCATGCTGGCACGTGCTGTGCATACCAATACCTGAGCGGTGAGG
>BHEP01000050.1 GCA_003851245.1 Bacteroidales bacterium
TCTGTATATCAATTAAATATATAAAGTAAGACTAAAATCTGACGAAAGTCTAAGGCTTAAATAAAAATATTTATTTGTTTTTATTGCGAATTGTTTGGTCGTTGAAAAAACATCGTGTACATTTGCAGCCCTAAACATCAAGCGTAGTGTTTTTATCGAGGTAGTGTAAGGTAAAGATAATTTATTATATAGATATTCCACTTTTCCTCCAAATTTTTTAGATGATCTCAGTTATTTATTTATCCCTTTTTTGCTGTTTGTTGCTTGTGAAAGCAGCCGCAAGATTTTTCATTAGTAGTGTATATGTGTGTGGGAGATTTTAAAGAAAATGAGGAAAAGGTGGATTTTAGCTTTAAAAACATTTTGTTGTTAAAGGGAAATTACTTATCTTTGCAGCTCAATTTATACTAAAATAACAAATATTAGTACCTTATGTATTTAGATTCAGAAAAAAAGAAAGAAATCTTCGCAAAACACGGAAAGTCTAACACTGATACTGGCTCCTCAGAGGGTCAGATAGCATTGTTTTCATACCGTATTTCGCATTTAACCGAGCATCTCAAGTTAAATAAGAAAGATTATAGCACAGAAAGATCCCTTAAGATTTTGGTTGGTAAGCGCCGTCGTTTGTTAAACTACTTGGTAGACAGAGATATATCGCGTTATCGTGCAATCATTAAGGAATTGGGAATCAGAAAGTAAATCTGATTAAAAAATTTTAAAAGAGGAATGTTTGTAAAAGCATTCCTCTTTTTACTATTATATAGGATTTAGACTCAACATTTAGACTCCACATTTATTGAAAATTACTAATGAATAATATAAGCAGCGACATAGCCAAGATGCGTAGAGAATATGCACTTAAAACCTTGCTAGAATCGGAAGTAAATGCCAATCCTCTTATTCAGTTTTCACTATGGTTGCAGGAATCCATTGATGCTCAGGCATATGAGCCCAATGCAATGACTCTTGCTACTTGTGATGCCAAAGCACAGCCCTCAGCAAGGATTGTTTTGCTGAAAGCTATAGAAGATGGTGGCTTCGTTTTTTTTAGCAATTATGATAGCCGCAAGGGACAAGAAATTGATGCAAACCCCTTGGCCGCACTTGTATTTATCTGGCATGAGCTGGAGCGTCAGGTGAGGGTAGAGGGCTGTTTAGAAAAAATTTCTGCATCAGAATCCGATAGCTATTTCAAGCAGCGACCAGAAAAAAGCAAGCTAGGCGCCTGGGTTTCGCCACAAAGCAAAACTATTGCTGGCAGGGATTTTCTGGAAAGCCAGATGCAATTATATAAGGATAAATTTTGCGGGCAAGAGATACCTAGGCCTCCACATTGGGGAGGGTATATTTTAAGACCTCATAAGATAGAGTTTTGGCAGGGACGCTCAAGTAGATTGCACGACAGGATAGAATACGCCTACGATGGAAGTTTGTGGAGCATTAGGAGGCTAGCTCCCTAATTAGCTCATAATTCTATATAAGTTAATTATAATTGGTTTTATTTGACTACTTTTGCAGGATAATTAATTTTTCAAAAAAAGGATGGCTTACAATTTATTAAAAGGAAAGAGAGGAATTATTTTTGGAGCTCTCAACGAGATGTCGATTGCTTGGAAGGTTGCTGAAAGAGCGGTTGAAGAGGGTGCCATAATCACTTTGTCAAATACGGCAGTAGCTGTGCGCATGGGAGAAGTTTCTACCTTGGGAAAAAAACTTTCTGCAGAGGTTATACCCGCTGATGCTTCTAATGTAGAGGATTTAGAAATGGTTTTTTCTCAGTCTATGGAAATTTTAGGAGGCAAAATAGATTTTGTCTTGCACTCTATAGGTATGTCGCCCAATGTTCGCAAAAAAAGAAATTACGACAACCTAGATTACGATCTACTGGACAAGACCTTAGATATTTCGGCTGTTTCGTTTCACAAGATGATGCAAGTAGCAAAAAAAATGGATGCTATAGAAGAAGGCGGGTCTATAGTTGCCCTTTCTTACGTAGCTGCCCAGCGCACATTTGTGGGCTACAATGACATGGCTGATGCCAAATCATTGTTAGAATCTATTGCTAGAAGTTTTGGATATATCTATGGCAGAGAAAAAGGCGTTAGGGTCAATACCATTTCTCAATCGCCAACCCTCACTACGGCAGGTAGTGGAGTGAAGGGCATGGAGAACTTGCTAGATTTTTCGGAGAAAATGTCGCCCATAGGCAATGCTTCTGCCGACGATTGTGCAGATTATTGTATTGTAATGTTTTCGGATCTTACGCGCAAGGTTACCATGCAAAACTTGTTTAATGATGGAGGTTTCTCTAGCATGGGCATGAGTTTAAGGGCTATGGATCAGTATAGCAAAAGCTTGGATGAGTACAAGGATGAGAATGGAAATCTTATCTACGGATAAATAATTTTTGTTGATAGTGTTAGTAAAATTATATAATGAAAATACCAATATTCGCGATCTCACCAAAATTGTTGAGATATTAAAGAATGGAGGTTTGGTAATATATCCCACAGACACGGTATATGCCATGGGGTGTGATGCTTTGAATGTTAAGGCGGTAGAGAGAATTTGCAAAATTAAGGGAATAAACCCCCAAAAAACAAATCTTTCTATCATTTGCTACGACTTGAGTAATATTAGTCTATTTGCCAAGGTAAATAATGATGTTTTCAAATTGATGAAAGACAACCTTCCGGGCCCCTTTACCTTTATATTGAACACTACTAATAGGCTGCCCAAGATATATAAAAACAGGAAAGAGGTGGGAATAAGGATTCCTGATAATAATATTATAAGGATGCTGGTTCGCGAACTTGGCAACCCTATTTTGACGACCTCTCTACACAAGATTGTAGATGAAGTCGCCGAATATGGCGTCGATCCAGAGCTAATATACGAAAAATACCAGGGTCTTGTAGATGCAGTAATTGATGGAGGCTATGGGGGAAGTGAGCCTTCAACAATAGTTGACTGTAGAACCGACGAGATACAAATCACGCGGCAGGGAAAGGGGCAGCTACAATAGCAATTAGCAATTGAGCAAATCTTTCAAAAACCTATCTAATTCCGCATTTACTCCTGGAAGTAATTCCCCATCTACAATACACTTATCTCCATCAATAAATATAAGCTCTTCCTTAATAGAAAAATCTTTTTCTACCAAACTTACCGAAAAAGGCTTGAGAATATAGTCGGCATTGAATTGTTTTTTGTTAAGCATGGACTGTAGAGCCGATTTTATTGAGGGCACGACTTGTTTTCTAATAGATCCCGACGACATCATCTTAGAAAACCTATTCAAATCAATGGTCTTTAATAGATTTTCCATATCGTCATAGAGCTCTAAAGAAAAGTTCTCTTCCTTGAAGTAGATATATAAATCGGACAATGAATTTTCTGTTCTATTGTTTTCAAAGTTCTTTAGTGCTTGTTTTATTCCAATTTCAAGACTTGAAATCATATTTTCTCTCATCTTATTCATAATGTAGTTATTTTTTTATATCAATTTATTATTTCAGTCTTGATGCTTATGCAAAAGTACTCTATTATTTTGTTTATTTGCTCAATTGCTGGTCCAGTATGTTGTTGTCAATGATTCTTCTTTTCAATACATTGCCATAGTTTTTTGCTAAATCCTTTTCCTCAATATTTGCCTTGCTTTTGGGAGCATCCAGTTCAAGCAGGCTTTGTTTGTTCCATTCAATGGCCTCGTCAAATTGCTCTAGCATCTCATAACTCACCGCCATATTGTGCGACAATCGCCCTTTTGTTTGCGGGTTTTTTTCGCGAGCATGATTTTGCAGCCAAATTTCCTGAGCCTGTTTCCACTTATTTTTTTTCACCAAACTTAGGGCATATGCCATCTTAGAGCTTTTGTCTGTAAAAAGGCTGCGCTCAGATCTTTTCCACGAGGGTTGAATATAATTTACTAAGGACTCACTCATGCCAGAGAGCAATTCTTTAATAATAGATTGCGGCACCTTTTGATAAATTAATACAGAATCCTTGAATATAAGATTAGAAAATCGTAGACTGTCTGCAAGGTCAAAAGAGTGTATCAATTTTTGCTCATGCAAGTTGTAGGCGCTGCAATTAATCTTGGCTTCTACCAGCAAATATACATTTGGATCAGAGTCGTTGACGTATCTAGGCATCACCCTATGCTCCAGCCGCAGTATAAGTCTGTCGAGAGTAACAAGAATATCTGCCTCCGTTTTATCCTCCATTGATTTCAATTCTTCAGCTGTCAGTATTGGTACTCTCATCCATTCTTGATCTCTTCGCAATGGGAATTTATACAATAAAACCTCAGAGAAAAAATGGTCGGACTCAGCACTTTCTGCCAAGAGCTGCGTACAAAGTACCAGCGTAGAATCTAAAAGCAAATCTATATCGGGATAAATTTCTTTATTATATAAATAATATTTAGATCCAAAGCCCTTGGGCTGTGCTACAGCATTATTTGCAAACACAATATTAGCCCAAGGTGAGGGTAGGCTAATTGTGGCTGGCACCTGCGTTTCTATGGAAAGGTAATATACACTCTTGCAAGAAACGCATAAGGTAAGTATGCATAAAAGCGAACAAAATAAAATAACTTTTTTCATCAGTGTATAATTTTTATGAAGGGCAAGGCTTAGTTTTTATTTGCCTCCAAATTGTTTATATTATCCATTAGGGACTTAATTTTGCTCTCGGCATCTTCAAGTTTCTTCCTTTCAATGTCTATTACTGCCGCTGGAGCCTTGGAAACAAAACGCTCGTTACTTAATTTGGACTGCACCGATTTGTGGAATCCCTCAAGATATTTGAGCTCGGACTTCAATTTTACAAGTTCTTCCTCAACATTGATGTTGTCCAAAAGTGGAATACCATATTCGGTACGCCCTACAAGAAAGGAACTGGCATCAGGAGATTTTTCTTGCACTATTGTTATTGATGTCAATTTGCATATTTTTTCTAAAATGCTGTCGAAAGATGAATCATGCATGCCTACTACTTGCAAATCTAAAGCGTCTTTGTTAGGGATATTTTTTTGCAATCTAATTGTGCGTATACCTGTAATAATCTCTTTGCTTGTTTCAAACTTTTTCAATATTTGCAGGTCAAATTCTGTATCTGAGGGCAATAATTGCATCATTATGCTTTCGCCCTCCTTTCGTGCTTCCAATGCCTGCCATAGCTCCTCGGTGATGAATGGCATAAAAGGATGCAATAGTTTTAGTAGGGCATCAAAGAATCCTAAACATGCCTCGTAAGTTTTTCTGTCTATGGGCATCTGATAAGCGGGCTTTATCATTTCTAAGAACCATGAGGAGAAATCGTCCCAAAAAAGCTTGTATAATGCCATCATAGCTTCCGAGAGCCTATATTTGTCGAAGAGATCATTTATTTCAGTGCTGGTTTTTTTGAGCTGGGCTTCAAACCACTGAATGGCTAGTTTGGAAGATTCTGGTTCTTGCTCATCAACTACTGTCCATCCTTTTACCAGTCGGAATGCATTCCATATCTTATTATTGAAATTTCGCCCTTGCTCACATACTTGCTCATCAAAAAGAATGTCATTGCCGGCAGCTGCAGAGAGCATAAGTCCCATGCGCACTCCGTCGGCTCCGAAATCGCGGATCAAATCGAGGGGCTCGGGAGAATTGCCTAGAGATTTGCTCATTTTGCGCCCTTGCTTGTCGCGCACAATTCCTGTTAGGTAAACATTGTTGAAGCAGGGTTTGCGGCGGTATTCGTATCCAGAAACTATCATCCGTGCAACCCAGAAAAATAGTATGTCGGGCCCCGTCACCAAATCGCTGCTAGGATAATAGTATTCAATCTCCTCATTGTCGGGCTCATTGATGCCATTAAAAACAGAGATGGGCCACAGCCAGCTAGAAAACCAGGTATCCAAACAATCTTCGTCTTGGCGCAGGTCTTGCAACTTAAGCTTTGTATTATTGGTCTTTTCTTGTGCCAAGCGCAGGGCTTCTTCAGGAGTCTGGGCAACAACAAATCCTCCTTCGGGAAGAAAATAAGCAGGAATTTGATGACCCCACCATAGCTGACGCGAGATGCACCAGTCTTTTACATTTTCCATCCAATGGCGGTAGGTATTTTTAAATTTGGGAGGATGCAATTTTATAGTATCACTCATCACTGCATCCAATGCGGGCTTTGCCAGATCTTCCATTTTCAAAAACCATTGCATAGATAATTTGGGCTCTATAGCCACATCTGTGCGCTCAGAAAATCCAACCTTATTGGTATAAACCTCTGTTTTTTCCATCAAAAGGGCTGCAATCAAATCTTTTTCTATTTGCTTGCGCACGGCAAATCTATCCATGCCAGCATACAAGCCTCCATGCTCATTGAGAGTGCCATCGTCATTGAAAATGTCTATACATTCCAAATTGTGCTTGTCGCCTATCAGGTAGTCGTTTATATCATGTGCTGGGGTCACCTTAAGGCAACCTGTTCCAAATTCTATGTCAATATACTCATCCTCAATGATGGGAATTACCCTTCCTACAATAGGGACTACTACTTTTTTTCCTTTTAGGTGGGCATTTTTTGTGTCTAAGGGATTTATACATACGGCCACATCTCCCATAATTGTTTCTGGGCGTGTAGTAGCAACAACAGCATAGCCCTCTTCTCCTACAATCTTGTATTTTAGGTAATACATTTTACCTACCTGCTCCTTGTGAATAACCTCCTCGTCGGAGAGTGCTGTTTTGGCCGAAGGATCCCAATTTACCATGCGTACTCCCCGATATATAAGGCCCTTGTTGTATAAATCGACGAAAACTTTTAGCACACTCTCGGAGCGTGTCTTATCCATTGTAAAACAGGTTCTCTGCCAGTCGCAGGAAGCTCCCAGCTTTTTGAGCTGTTGCAATATCAGTCCCCCATGTTTGTCTGTCCAGTCCCAGGCATGCTCCAAAAATTGTTCTCTCGAAAGATCTGATTTCTTAATACCCTCGCTGGCAAGTTTGGCAACAACCTTTGCCTCAGTGGCTATGGAGGCGTGGTCAGTTCCAGGCACCCAGCAAGCATTTTTACCCATCATTCTTGCCTTGCGCACCAGAATATCCTGTATTGTATTATTGAGCATGTGACCCATATGTAAGACACCAGTCACATTGGGTGGAGGAATAACAATGGTATACGCTTCTCTCTCATCTGGTTGAGAATGAAAGAAATTATTTTTCAACCAATATTGATACCATTTATTTTCAACCTCCGAGGGCTGGTACTTACTTGCAATTTCCATATAAAAAATGAATAATAATAAAATAAAAAACGAATACGAAACTTCCATCAAAAATAAGAATTTTTTCGCATACCGCAGGCAAAAATACGCAATAGTTTTTATTTTTCCCCAAAAATATATTTCATTAAAATGGTATTAAGTTTTTTTATATCAAAAAAATCAAATTTAGGAGTAAAAAATCTTAACTTTGTAAAAAAAAATATGAGTAGGGAATTTAAAGAAATTAAGTCGAGCAAGAGAATTAAGAAAAATGATATGATTCAGCGCATTATAAACTTTTTTAATGCGCATGCCAAGGAATTATTTAACTATAAGCAGGTAGCTAATGATGTAGGAGTAAAAACTCAGGTAGACAAATTGATGGTTGCCGAAATTTTGCCCAGCCTGTGTCAAGACAATATACTGATAGAGGAGGGTAGAGGTAAGTTTAGATTGAATGGTATAGGCTTGGTTGCCGAGGGTAAGTTTGAGCGTAGGTCGAATGGAAAAAATTCGTTTATCCCTATCGATGGTGGTAAAAATCTTTTTGTTGCTGAGCGCAATTCCATGCATGCCATGAATGGCGACAAGGTAAAAGTTCAGGTGCTGGCAAGTCGCAAAGGCAGGGATCCCGAGGCCGAGGTTTTAGAAATATTAGAGCGCTCTCAAACAGTTTTTGTAGGAACCTTGGAAGTTCAGAAAAATTTTGCCTTCTTGATTTTGGACAATAAGTTTTTGGCGAACGATATTTTTATTCCTCGCAACAAGTTAAAAGGGGGAGTAAGTGGTCAAAAAGTAGTAGTTAAGATATTGGACTGGCCTGCTCAGTCGAAAAATCCTATAGGAGAAGTTGTGGATGTGCTGGGAGCTTCTGGCGAAAATACTGCCGAAATGCACGCCATATTGGCGGAGTTTGGCCTGCCTTACAGATATCCCGAATCGGTAGAAAAAGCCGCTAAAAAAATCCCTATAGATATTCCTGCTTCCGAGATAGCGGTAAGGGAAGATTTTCGCAAGGTTTGCACCTTTACCATAGATCCCAGGGATGCCAAGGATTTTGATGATGCCCTATCTGTCCGAAAAATAAAGGATAAACTATGGGAAGTAGGGGTTCATATTGCTGATGTTAGCTATTATGTAAAGCCTGGAGGGGTGATTGATAAGGAGGCAGAAAAGCGAGCTACCTCAGTTTATTTGGTTGATAGGACTATTCCTATGCTACCCGAGAGCCTATGTAATGAACTTTGTTCGCTGCGACCCGATGAAGACAAATTGGCATTTTCAGTTATTTTTGAGATCAATGACAAGGCTGAAATAAAAAAATATAGGATTGTCCGTACTATTATACGGTCGGATTTTAGATTTACCTATGAGCAAGCGCAAGAGGTGATAGAAACTCAGGAGGGCCCTTATAAAGAAGAGGTTCTTGTATTGGATATGTTGGCAAAAAAAATGAGGGAGAAACGCTTTCTTGCTGGCGCCATTAATTTTGAACGCTCCGAAGTACGTTTTGAAATAGACGAAAGCGGCAAGCCCCTGAGTGTGTACTTCAAGGAATCTAAGGATGCCAACAAGCTTATTGAAGAATTTATGCTCTTGGCAAATCGTACTGTTGCCGAATTTGTTGGCAAAGTTCCTAAGGAAAAGAAGGCAAAAACCTTTGTTTATAGGATTCACGACCTTCCGGATGTCACGAGGATGGAAAATTTTTATGAGTTTATCAGAAAATTTGGATATAAGATAAAAACCAATGGAACCAAAGCTGACATCTCCAAGGGCATTAATAAGGTATTGGTGGATATTCAGGGAAAGAAAGAACAAAATCTTATAGAAACTCTTTCCATACGATCTATGGCAAAAGCTCAATACTCAGTTCATAATATAGGGCATTATGGTTTGGCTTTTGCTTATTATTCGCATTTTACCTCACCCATACGTCGCTACCCCGATATGATGGTTCATCGATTGCTAGAGCGTTATTTGGCAGGAGGACGATCGGTTCCTGAGGCCAAAACGGAAGAGGTTTGTAAGCACTGTTCAGAAATGGAAGGCTTGGCATCGTCTGCCGAGAGGTCTTCTATAAAATACAAGCAGGTGGAATTTATGTCCGAAAGGCTTGGTATGATTTTCGAGGGAGTTATCTCTGGGGTTACCGAATGGGGCTTGTATGTAGAGCTCAATGAAAATAAGTGCGAGGGCATGGTTCCTATTAGGGATTTGAATGATGATTATTATGAGTTTGACGAAAAGAACTATTGCTTGATGGGCAGGCGCAACAAGCAGCAATACCGATTGGGCGATCCTATCACAATCAAAGTTGCGCGCGCCAATTTAGAAAGGAAGCAATTGGACTTTACTCTGGTAGCAGATTAATTGTATTTTGTGTTTTATATATTCTAACATTTTAAAAATTTAATTATGAAAACAGGAAGTGTTGTTGGCGGAATCGCCTTGGGCGCATTGCTAGGTTTGGGTGTAGGTTATGTTTTGGGCCTTGATGCCGAAAAAAAGAACCAGTGGGTAAAGCTCTTGGGCGAAAAGCTGGAAAAGGTAAGGGGTAAAGAATGTACCTGCGAAACTCCTGCAGAAGGACAAAGGAGTGAGGTTTAAGATCTTTTCTCAAGAAGAACTAAAAAACAAAAGCTGTATGACTAATATCATACAGCTTTTATTTTTTATAGCTTTTTATATATAAATCAATATCTACATATAGTATTTAAAATTCGGCATTGTTGGGCGTGCGTGGAAAGGGAATTACATCCCTTATATTTGCCATTCCTGTTATAAAAAGTACTAGTCGCTCGAAGCCCAATCCAAATCCAGCATGTGGAGCAGTACCAAACTTGCGGGTATCCAAATACCAAGATAGGCTATCGGCCGACATTTCAAGCTCATTGATACGAGCTATCAGCTTGTCATAATTTTCTTCACGCTCAGATCCTCCAATTATTTCCCCAATTTTTGGGAAGAGAACATCCATTCCCCTCACTGTTTTTCCATCATCGTTGAGTTTCATATAAAATGATTTTATCTCCTTGGGATAGTCTGTTAGCATAATAGGGCATTTGAAATGCCTTTCTACAAGGTAGCGTTCGTGCTCCGACTGTAGGTCGGCACCCCAATATACGGGAAATTCAAATTTTTCGCCACAGGATTCCAATATCTTCACTCCTTCGGTATATGTGAGGCGTATGAATTTGTTGTTAAGTACAAAATCCAGTCTTTCTGTTAGTTCATTGTCATACATCTTGCAAAGGAAATCAATATCTTCCTTGCATTGCTCTAGGGTATAGTTAATTACGTATTTCAGGAAGTCTTCTGCCAAATCCATATTGTCGTTAACGTCATTGAATGCAACTTCTGGCTCTATCATCCAAAACTCTGCCAAGTGGCGTGGAGTATTTGAATTTTCGGCCCTAAAGGTGGGTCCAAAGGTGTATATTCCTCCCAATGCCATTGCGCCCAATTCGCCTTCCAACTGTCCGGAAACGGTAAGATTGGTAGGTTTACCAAAAAAATCCTTGGTATGATCAATCTTGCCCGTCGCCTTATCTATGGGAGGTTTTTCAGCATTGAGCGTGCTTACTTGAAACATCGACCCAGCACCTTCGGCATCGGAGGCTGTGATGATGGGCGTATGAAAATAAAAGAAACCGAGCTCATTGAAATACTTGTGAATGGCAAAAGAAAGGTGGTGACGAATTCTAAAAATGGCACCAAAAGTATTGGTTCTTGGGCGAAGATGCGCTATTTCGCGCAAAAACTCCAGAGAATGTCCTTTCTTTTGTAGGGGATAGGTATTGGGGTCGGCAGCTCCATAAATTTGTATTTCGCTGGCTTGCAATTCTGCTGTTTGCCCCTGTCCTTGCGATTCTACAAGTAGGCCATTGACGCTAATGCAAGCGCCAGTGGTTATGGTTTTAAGAAATTCCTCTCCAAATTTTTCTATCTCTACCACAACTTGTATGTTGTTGATGGTAGATCCATCATTGAGGGCAATGAAGGCAATATTTTTATTGCCTCTGCGAGTTCTTACCCATCCTTTTATATTTACTTTCTGATCAAATACGCTACTTTTGAGTATTTCTACTATTTTTGTCCTTTTTATCAATTCCATAAAATACCATTGTTATTAATCAAATGCCCCCATACGCAATATGCCTACCTCTTTTTCTGTCAAATATCTCCACTGACCTCTTTTGAGATTTTTCTTTGTGAGACCAGCAAAATAAACCCTATCCAAGCGGTTTACATGATAATCCAGGGTCTCAAACATACGTCGTACTATGCGGTTTCTGCCAGAGTGAATTTCTATACCTACCTGGTCTTTGTCTGTTTCGGTAGCATAACTAATGGCATCGGCATGTATTTCGCCATCTTCTAGTTGTATGCCGTCGGCCAATTTTTGCATGTCTGCCATGGTAACATTTTTGTCCAGCCATACGTGGTATATTTTCTTCTTCATAAATTTTGGATGCGTTAGCTTAGACGCTAAATCTCCGTCGTTGGTCAAAAGAAGTACGCCAGTAGTATTTCTGTCGAGACGTCCTACGGGAAAAATGCGCTCTCGGCAAGCATTTTTCACCAAGTCCATAACTGTTAGTCTTTCTTGCGGATCGTCGGCAGTAGTTACACAGTTTTTGGGCTTGTTGAGAAGCACATAAATCTTCTGTTCCAAAGAAATTGGCTTGTCATTGAAAAGAATGACGTCGACTCTTTTTACCTTGGTTCCCAATTCTTTGACCACAATATCATTTACTTTTACGGCTCCATTTTTGATAAATTCGTCGGCCTCACGTCGCGAACAAACCCCTGCGTTTGCTAAATATTTGTTGAGACGCAAAGGCTCGTTGGGATCAAAATGCTCTTCCCTATATTTTAGTTGCTTCTTGATGCTGTATTTTGCACTTGGGTCGTAGTGTCCGTCATCCACTCTTTTATTGTACGAACCGCCTCCTTCTCTGGGATTATTGTAAGCTCCTTGTTGGCGATTGTCATAGCCTCCCGAACGATTGTCCTTTCCGTAGCTAGGTCGCTGTTGTTGTTGTCCATAACTATTTCCGCCTTGGCGATTGTTGTTGTTTCCATAAGAATTTCCACTACCTTGACGATCACCCTGACGATCACCTTGACGATCACCCTGACGATCACCCTGACGATTGTTGCCATAAGAGTTTCCATTGTCTGGACGGCTGGCGTAGTTTGGTCTGTCGTTGTAGGATCTGCTGGGCCTATCGTTGTAGTTAGGCCTATCGTTGTAATTGGGTCTGTCGTTGTTATAACTTGGTCTAGGCCTGTCGTTGTTGTAGCTCGGTCTGTCGCTGTTGTTGTAGCTCGGTCTGTCGTTGTTGTTATAACTCGGTCTATCGTTGTAGCTCGGTCTATCGTTGTTGTTATAGCTCGGTCTATCGTTGTAGCTCGGTCTATCGTTGTTGTTATAACTCGGTCTGTCGTTGTAGCTAGGTCTGTCGTTATTATAGCTGGGTCTGTCGCCCCCGTAGGAGTTTGAGCTTGGCGAACTAGCTTCGCTCACTCTTGGTCTCTTTTTTTTCAGAGGTGTTTGAGGTCTGTCGTCATCATTCCTGTCGGAGTCAAATCTTGATTTTATGATTTTTCTTTCCTGATCAGCACCTCTGTTTTCATGCGTTTCATTACCAGCTTGTGGTAAGCTCTCATCTCTTTCTGTAGTCATTGTCTTGATGAATTGATTTGTTTAAATTTGCAACCTCACGGTTGCGCTTGTTTTTAATTATATTAACTGTACTAATTATATAGATTCTAATTTTGACTGCCTTTTTTAAGAATAATGTTTTGCAGATAAATTTAAATACCAGTATAATTGCTAGGCGTAATCGCTCTTAACTCTTCTTTTATATTATCCTTTACGTTCAAATTATTTATAAACATGCTTATTGACTCTTGGCTAATACCCTCATTTTTTCTTGTGAGTTCTTTGAGAGCCTCATATGGATTGGGGTATAATTCTCTTCTCAAAATTGTTTGAATACCTTCGGCTACCACAGCCCATGCCTTGTCTAAGTCTTTTGCAATTGCTTTTTCGTTGAGCAATAGTTTGTCTAGTCCTTTTATTATGCTGTTAAGCGCAATTATTGTATGTGCAAAAGGCATGCCAACATTGCGAAGCACAGTAGAATCTGTAAGGTCTCTTTGCAATCTTGATATGGGTAGTTTTGCCGAAAGATGTTCCAAAAGTGCGTTTGCCACACCCAAATTGCCCTCAGCATTTTCAAAATCTATGGGGTTTACCTTGTGCGGCATGGCGGAAGAGCCAATTTCACCCACCTTTATTTTTTGTTTAAAATATTCCATGGAGACATATTGCCAAAAATCTCTCGCCATATCTATAAGTATGGTATTGATGCGTTTTATTGCATCAAAGAGTGCTGCAAGATTGTCGTAGTTGGATATTTGACTTGTCCAAGCCTCTCGCTGTAGTCCTAATTTTTGACAAACAAAATCATCTCCAAATTTTTTCCAGTCTATCTGCGAATAGGCTACATAGTGGGCATTGTAGTTGCCAGTAGCACCACCAAACTTTGCACTTTGGGGAAGGTCTTGCATTAATTTGACCTGCACTTGAAGTCTGCTTACAAAGACCATTATTTCTTTTCCCAGTCGGGTGGGGGAGGCTGGTTGTCCATGGGTCTTGGCAAGCATGGGTATAGCATCCCATTTTGTAGCCATTTCAGACAAGGAAGAAATCACGGACTCAAGTAGGGGAGTATATTCATTTTCTATGGCTTCCTTTATTGATAAGGGAATTGCCGTATTATTTATGTCTTGTGAGGTGAGGCCAAAATGTATAAATTCTTTGTAAGCCTGCAAGCCCAAAGTCTCAAATTTTTCTTTGATAAAATATTCTACAGCTTTTACATCATGGTTGGTTGTCTGTTCTATTTTTTTGATTTGTAGGGCGTCGGCTTCAGAAAAACCATGGTATATTTGTCGAAGAGAGCTAAATAAGTCCTTATTATTTAAGGTATTGAGCTGCTCCAGAGGGATCTCGCAAAGGGCAATAAAATATTCAATCTCTACCAATACCCTATAACGAATGAGGGCATATTCCGAGAAATAGGCTGCCAAAGCTTTTGTTTTATCTCTGTATCTACCATCGACGGGAGATATGGCGGAAAGTTCAGAAAGTGTCATATTTTATTGTTGCGATTTCTGTTGTGCTATATTTATTGTGCGTATTCTACGCCTTTCTTATTCGCTTACAAAGGTAATACATAAACTTGAAGTAATATAGCAATCATAATTGTTTTTTCATAAAAATTACTCTAAGAATATTTTTTAGGTAGTATTTGATTCATACATTTTGATCCAGCCACTTTTATAAAGCCCTTGCAAGAAAAGCACCAAGCGGTCTTGGTAGCTGGCTTTCTCAGCTTCTTCAATATTGGATGTCAGGGCATTGCATATCTCGCACACCTTAGCCCTTCCATCTATCAAGTTCCAAACTGCCGATCCCTTGGCATCCAGCTTGACCCTCACCTCGTTTTTCTTCGTTTTTGGGAGGAAAAGCTTTGCCATCCATGGTTTTTTAAATCGGGGAAGAAGTATGGCTACCATGCCGTCTTGATCGATAGAAGTTCCTATGCTCTCATTGAGCATAGGAACCATATCTAACCAATTTAATTCTTTATTGTTTTTTGTCAAAATATAAAAATTTGTAGTGATTCATTTATTTACTCAGCCCTTTTTTTAGGGGTATACGAACCAAGAAGTAGGCAATTGCCAGCAATACTAATATTCCTATCATATATTGAGGGTTTGCGATGCCGAAGAAGTCGGCAAAGAAAATGTTGAATATAGCAAATATCGCAATTAGTAGGCCCATCAATGCTTCGCCAGCAATAAGTCCGGAGGCAAGTAATACGCCAGTGTTTTCTACTTTTGCTTTTTGACCCTCATTGTATTTGCGCTTGCTAACATATATTTCCAAAATTCCCTTGATTAGTCCGCCAACAAAAATTGCGAAAACGGTCTCAAAGGGTAGGTACATTCCAACAAATATTAGCATGGGACTTTTTACCTGCATCAGTATAAACGCCAAGCCCATGACCATTCCTGCAATGATGAGGCTCCATGCCATTTGCCCAGCCACAATACCTTGAGAAAGGGTAGCCATCAAGCCTGCCTGAGGAGCTGAAAGTTCCTTACTTCCAAATCCGCCAACATAACCATTGTTGAGTCCCATATTTATATCGCCCTGATTGAGAACGATAAGTACGCCATACATCACAAAGGCTGAGATGGCAACGCCAATAAGGTCGCCTAACTGCATTTTCCATGGGGTGCCGCCTAATATATGCCCAGCTTTTAGGTCTTGAAACATCTCGCCCCCTACGGCAGCTGCCACACAAACGATGGCTGCAACTCCCAATACGGCAGCTACTCCTCCATTGCTTGATTGGTCAACTCCCAAGAGTACCAGAATAAGTGCTGTGACGACAAGTGCTGTGAGTGTGAGTCCAGAGATGGGGTTGTTGCTAGAACCAATAATTCCCACGAGGTATCCAGATACGGCCGAGAAGAAGAATGCAAGCACTATCATTATGGTAGATGATGCTAAGGCTATAATAAGGCCTGTATTAAATATAAAATAGGTTATAATAAAGGTCATGACAGCAGCCAAGCCAATACCAATAAAAATCCATGCTGGTTTTAGGTCTTTGTCGGTGCGCTCAACATTGGTATCGGATCCTTGGCTTGCTTTTTTTAGGTCTTTTACCGAGCGTTTGAGTCCAGTAGTCAAACTTTCACGCATGTTGTACAGGGTAAAAGTAGCAGCCACAAGCATGCCGCCAATGGCAATTATCCTTACTAGTTCTTTCCATATTATAGTTGCCGCTCCCAGCCAGGCTTCTGTGGAAGCCTCCGAAATAGTGTCTATATCTACACCTGCTCCTGCAATGTTTTGTACAAATTCACTTCCTGCAAGGAGGAGAAACATGGGTACCAATAAGCCCCAGGCAATTACAGAACCCGCAAAATTGAGCGATGCCAAGCGTGGACCAATAATATATCCCACACCAAAATAGGCGGGACTAATATTGGGACCTCCAAGCACGAAGCCAGCATCCTTGGTGAGTCCGCCAGAGATGCTTACTGTACCTGCCTTTGCGAAAGTAATCCACGAGGTAGCAAATAGTTTGAGCTCGCCAGCAATTTTTACTGTAGCACCAATAATCATTGCACCAAAAAGCAATTTAGAGCCTCCAGAGCCATCTTGTCCTGATTTGTGTATTTCTGCAGCCGCTACGCTTTCGGGGAATGGCAAGTCCTTGTCTTCGACCATCACTCGGCGCAAGAGGGCAACGAAAAGAACGCCCAAGGTACCTCCCGTAAGTAGTATCAGTGATGCTGTGAGGTAGGAGCTTGTGGAACTAAACTCCTCGCCCGACCAGATGCCAGCAATATAAAATGCGGGGAGGGTAAAAATAGCTCCTGCGGCTACCGATTCGCCAATAGAACCTACCGTACGGGTAAAGTTTTCTTCTAAAATACTTCCTTTAAAAAACTTTAAAAGTGCCATGCCAATCACTGCTGCTGGATAGGTTGCAGCTATGGTCATTCCTGCCTTAAGCCCTAAGTAGGCATTTGCGGCACCAAGCACAATGGCTAAAACAAGTCCGATCAATAATGCTCGAAGAGTAAATTCTCGCATGTTGGAGTCGGACGGAACAAAGGGGATAAATTTTTTTTCGTTTTCCATAAATAAGAATGTAATAATTTCAGTGAGGAGTTCTAATCAATAGGCATTTGCAAGCTTGCATATTTTTTTTTCGGTGACAAATATAGGCAAATAATTTTTCATTGCCCTGTTTTTCATGATTATTTTCAAGCCATTCTCTTTATATGCCCCTGAGTATAGACGAGCACAATTTCTTTTATATTTTCCGCCCTTTCCATTTGTGGAAATACCTTTCAGGGCATCGTATTTAAAGACAGATAAAAAATAATTAATATTTTTTTCATGAAAAATTTGGATAAGTAAAAATAAGACCATATCTTTGCATCGCAATTGAGAGCAAGTGCAACAAAAAAACAAAATGGTGTGGTAGTTCAGTTGGTTAGAATACCTGCCTGTCACGCAGGGGGTCGCGGGTTCGAGTCCCGTCCATACCGCTAGTAAATCAATCAATTGTAAGTAAGCCTCAGAAATCGTTTGATTTTCTGAGGCTTTTCTTTTGTACCCAAAGGTAGTTTTAGACAGAAAAAAGCACCTAAAATGACAAGTATCAGGGACTAAATCGTGCCTAGTTCAACACCAAATTAGAAGTCGCACCAACATTATGGAGCGTTACGCAGGGGAAGGCTTCTGGACGCACAAGCGATGTAGTGAAGCTAAACGGTATGCTTGATAACATCAGAGCCTCAGTTTATGCCCATTACACGCCTTACAGGAAAGAGATAGCCATATAAAAACTACACATGAAAACCGGAAATATAACAATCGAATAGGAAATAGGCGGCATGCCAACTATTACAGCACAGCTAATAAGCGGCACATTGTGGCTTACCAAAGCACAGATGGCTGATTTATTTGGCGTGTTCGTTCAAAAAATAGATGGCTGCCTGAAAATGGGTTTCAGCTCCGGAGTATTGGGTTCTGCCTGTGGGGATACAGCATCGTTTGGGTGATTGTGGGGCTGTATGTGGGTTTGTCAATCATCAAACGGATGTTTTCTTGGTCTTGTGTGTCTCGTAATTATGATTGCCTTTTTAGTGCTAATCTTCAATTTATTCATCATATAATTACCGCCATGAAATATAAGAATTTATCAAAGCACGAAAAATTGACATTTATGCAAGAGTTACGTCCATGCCGAGCAGAACGCCACACCCTTGCTGTGTATATCGAGACACCTGCGGTAATTTCAACACGAAACTATCTCGAATAATCTTAAAACAGGTCAAAGCGATGTTTGATGGAGTAATGGGGCGAAAGGCGGTGCAGTTGTCGTTGTTCTGAAAAATGAGTATCTTTGCCTTATTGTAATTTAACTAAAAAAAAGAATTTTGCTATCGTGGTTCCCTCTAATCCCCGCCTATGCAACCTTTACAACTAGACTTAATCTAATTAGTGAGGCTTTATGTTATTTAGTCTCCTCTAACTCTCGTTGAAGCTCTGTGAGTAGTTGTTTTTCTGTTGGTAGGTAAAGCTGATATTTACTCGCCATAATTGTTTTATTTTCTTCAGGTAGAGAGTATCTCACCAAAGTATTGTTTTTCTCGGCACAGAGCAGTACTCCAATGCTGGGACTCTCCTCAGGCAGTTTTTCATTTCGGTCGTAGTAGTTTACATACATCTGCAGCTGTCCAATATCTTCGTGGGTAATCTTGTGCGTCTTGATTTCCAAAATCACGAAGCAGCGCAACAATCTGTTGTAGAATACCAAGTCAACTAAAAACTCATCATCTTCCAAGAGTATCCGCTTTTGTCGGGCAACAAACGAAAATCCGTTACCAAGCTCCAATAGAAACGCCTGTAAATTTGTTATCAAGGCACTTTCCAAATCTTTTTCGTAGTATGCTGAATCGCACTTTAGCCCCAAAAACTCTAGCACCATCGGGTCTTTGATTATTTCGGAGGGGGTTTCAGCAATACGCTCCTTTCGAGCAACCGCCAACACTGCCTTTTTATCATTGCTAAGTAATAATCGCTCATAAAGCCCCGAATTTATCTGTCTCTCGAGCTCTCTACCAGTCCATCCATTATTGACTGCCTCTAGTTCGTAATATTCTCGTTTATAGCTGTTATCTATCTGAATAAGAAGTCTATATTGGTACCAGTTCAATTGCGAACGCAGTGCGTTCGTAATTGGAAATGTGCGGTAAAATTGTCTGCACTGCTCCAAAATTCGTACAGAAAACCCGCTACCAAATTCGGGCTCAATATTTACCGCCAAGTTGCGAATAAGATAACTGCCATACTCAGCACGCTCTTTTTCCTGTTGTTCTTCGACAAAAATACGCTCGCCCAACTGCCAATACATTCTCACCCTATGATAATCCACACTCCTTATTGCAGCATCTCTGGACGAGCCAATTATATTTTTTATGTCAGCTACAAATTCGTGACTTAGTTCTACACGCTCAGGTTTCATGTTATTTTGATATTTAAATACAAAGGTAATATATATTAGCGATTGAGTGTGCAATAATTGCGACTTTATCTACCCTCAAAATACTCTCTGATAAACTGATGCACATCGGTAAGCTTGTAGTACGCCTTGCCCTTGTATTTGCAGTAGGGCAGTTTGCCGTCTGAGCGGAACCGCTGCAAGGTGCGGTGGCTCACTTTGAGAAGTCCTATCAAATCCTGATTGTCGAGCAAGTCGTAACCGTCCATGCAATTTTGTCGCTTCAATACCTGCTCCAGCTTGCCATCTGTGCGGCCAAGACGGTCTAAATATACGTTCCATCCACGCCTCTAAATTCTGCTTAGATATTTGTTCCATGATACTCCCCAATAACTAGACAGCTCATGTAAGATAATAATCGTACATTTACGTTTAAAAATTTTATTATGACAACAAGAAGAAAATTCAGCGCCTAGTTTAAGAGCAAAGTAGTCTTAGAATCATTAAAAGAGCGAGAAAGTTTGGAGGCGTTGATCTGTGTGAGCTATGGAGTTGCCTTTCATAATGCTGCCACCTTTCGCCGATGGGTAGCCAGTCTGTTGCGAGAACACGTGCAGGCAAAAGAGGTTCAGCACATTGCCGAACAATGTTTGACATTTTATGGTGATAGACTCCATTATTTATCGTAAAAATACCTATTGTCAATATCTAAAACGCCCACCCCTCATACAGGTTGGGTGTTTTGTTGAATAGTATTGGATAGTGGCGACACTATCTGTGCCACGACTTATTTTTCTTATTTTCTTATTTTGCCCTCTTTGTATAATTTTCCCCAATTGCAGACACATATAGAGAGTGAACTAATTCCGAATCGGGAGCAAAGGTATTTAAGGGTTATTAGCGGGTAGTAAAGTTCAAGCCCTGCGGGTTTTGCAAAAAATCTTCCTCTTTCCCTTTGGGCGAGCGTATTTGTTTACAAAAAACTTGACTGCCCTAAACCCTACACCTTTATTACTCACGAACAGAACTGACGCTCGAAGCAAGGGCAGGGTCGAACTTGTTCGAGCTATGCCTTGCAAGGAGGAAGAAAATCCCATGAAAGTGGGATTAAATAAATTAATGGAACAGAATAGCTACTCTACTCATTGCCGCATATATTGGTTATGGATGAAGCGAATTTTGATTGTGGTGTTGGTGGTAGTTGGGTTCTGCCTGTGGGG
Organism: Bacteroidales bacterium; assembly: GCA_003851245.1. Classification (GTDB taxonomy): domain Bacteria; phylum Bacteroidota; class Bacteroidia; order Bacteroidales; family Azobacteroidaceae; genus BHEP01. The sequence goes on from BHEP01000050.1 coordinate 20,577, forward strand.
ATACAGCATCGTTTGGGTGATTGTGGGGCTGTCAATCATCAAACGGATGTTTTCTTGGTCTTGTGTGTCTCGTAATTATGATTGCCTTTTTAGTGCTAATCTTCAATTTATTCATCAAATAATTACCGCCATGAAATATAAGAATCTATCAAAGCACGAAAAATTGACATTTATGCAAGAGTTACGTCCATGCCGAGCAGAACGCCACACCCTTGCTGTGTATATCGAGACACCTGCGGTAATTTCAACACGAAACTATCTCGAATAATCTTAAAAACAGGTCAAAGCGATGTTTGATGGAGTAATGGGGCGAAAGGCGGTGCAGTTGTCGTTGTTCTGAAAAATGAGTATCTTTGCCTTATTGTATTTAACTAAAAAAAAGAATTTTGCTATCGTGGT
>BHEP01000051.1 GCA_003851245.1 Bacteroidales bacterium
CTCCAGAGGTTAGTACTCTATCGCCAACGGCGAGAGATTCTCTCATGGCTTTCATGTCTTTTTGCTTTTTTTGTTGAGGCCTTACCATGAAGAAATAAAAAACTGCAATCAAAGCAACAATCATAAATATGTTTGCATATTCACCTAAACCTCCAGCAGCAGAAGTTCCTGCTTGCAAAAAAATACTTAATAAATTCATAAAACGTTAAAATTATATATACTAGACTACAAATATAAGTAATAAATTTAGACTTTGGTCAAGACTTGTTCTTTTTTTAAGTCACTTACAATAGAATCCAAAGTGCCATTAATAAAAACACCACTCTTAGGGGTGCTATAATACTTCGCAAGATCTATATATTCATTCAATGTCACATTTATTGGAATCATCGGGAAATGAGTCATCTCTGCTATTGCCATCTGCATCACATAAAGATCCATATTGGCCAATCTATCAACATCCCAATTTTTTATATGCGCTTCAATTAGCTGTTTGTTGGCACTAGCATCAATAATTGTCTGATGAAGCAAATTGTAAGCAAAGAGTCTATCTTCTTCATCTTTAAACATCGGCATTAAAGGTTCATCTTGCTCGCTGCAGTTATCTGTCCATTTCCTAATTGTTTTTAGGACAAAAGTCCCTACAAGATCTAGGTCGTCATTCCAATAAATACTTTTGTCTTCCAGCATCTCTTCAAGATCCAAATCTAGCAAAACAATGGATTTAAGAGCTTTCCTCCAAAATTCTTTGTCGGATTCATACGAATCTTCGGAGGTCATATACTCTGAATACAATTCGGAGGCTACAATTTTATTAAGGATATTGATCCCGAAATGATCATCCTGATCCCAAAACCAAGATTTTTCGCCAACAAACTTCTGGAGACTTTGATTTTCTAAGAGCTGTTTTGAAAAACGATTGTTGATAAAACGCAGACTAGGGGCTTTTTCTGCATCTGTTGCCAAATGCCGATGCCTTCTAAGATCCACCCGCTTTTGCTCCAAATCTGTTAGGAAAGGAATTAGCAAAAACAAATAATGATACAAGTCATACGTTTTTTGCAAACTAAACGCCAGTTCGTTTTCTGCGACACTCAAAACATGTTCGTCCCTTTGATAATAAGAATATACTATCTGGAGAACTTTTGTACGAATAATTACACGATTTACCATTTATTAAAGAACTTCTTTTGTGGCGCAAAGTTAGCTATTTTTTTCGCAACCAGCATACTTAAGGCACTTTTATTTTAGCTTTTTTGAACTAAAACTAACAATTTAACATGAAAATAATTGTTAATTCAAAAAAAAACACCATATTTGCAGTAATAATGTAGAGTATTACTTGAGTTCAACTTATAAATAAAAATACATTAAGATATGAATGGGGATATAGATAAAAAAATAGAAGACTTCAGAGAGGATATTACATTTTCGAAGACAATACGAGCAGGGAAAAGAATATATTACCTCGATGTAAAGAAGAATAGAAATGAAGAACTATTTCTATCCATAACAGAGAGCAAAAAAATTGGGAATAATTATTCTCTAGGCAGTGAAAATAACACCCATAGATTCGAAAAACATAAAATATTCTTATTCAAAGAAGACTTCGACAGTTTTCTTTGTGCCTTTGAAGAGACAATACAATTTATTAAAGATAATAATAAAGTCTCTTTCGTTCCTACAATTCAGGCTTTAGAGCCAGAGCTTGTTGATTTAAATGAGGATGACAATGAGGACAATAATGAAGACGACTTTGACATAGAGGAACAATTTCAAATAATTGACACCGAAATGCAGCTAAAAATTGACCTTGAATAGAAATAATCATCAGTAAATTTGCATATCCTAGATAAAATATGTAATTTTGCGCCGCTTAAAATATCCGTGTGATGGGAAATTGAGGAGCAAAACAAACTTAATTTTGAGTAACACAAAAAACAAAAAAATGAAAACATTTGAATTAAAAGGTGCTGTAAGAAACGAATTGGGGAAAAAAGCATCAAAACGCTATCGAAAAGAAGGTGCTATCCCTTGCATACTCTATGGATCTGAAGGTGTTACACATTTCAGCGTAAGTCATGACTCTGTACGCAAACTTATTTATACTCCCGAAGTGTATATAATAGACTTGGACGTTGATGGTAAGAAATGTATGGCAATATTGAAAGATATGCAGTTTCATCCTGTGAGTGATGAAACCTTACATCTTGATTTTCTACATATAAGTGATAAAAAACCTATCTCGATGAAAATACCTGTTGTATTGCAAGGTCTGGCTGAAGGTGTTAGAGCTGGGGGTAAGCTTTCATTGGAGATGAAAAAAATGACTGTAAAAGGCTTGTATACAGACTTTCCTGAAAATTTGGCGGTAAATATTGAAAACCTTCAATTAGGCAAGACAATACAGGTAGGCGAATTGGCCTTTGACAAGGTAGAGTTATTGGATGCTAAGGCAAATGTAGTATGTGCGGTTAAATTGACTCGTGCTGCTCGTGGACTTGCTGCTAAGACTGGCAAATAAATAAACTATAGATAAAAAAAAATATTTCTTAAATAAAATAGGGAATGAAATACTTAATTGTAGGTTTGGGTAATATTGGTGCAGAATACCACAACACACGCCACAATATAGGATTTATGGTATTGGACGCTTTTGCAAAAGCGTCCAATCTTTTTTTTAAGGACGAGCGTTATGGAGCAAAAATTGAAACTAGAATAAAGAACAAATCTTTGATCCTATTAAAACCCTCAACCTTTATGAACCTTAGTGGCAATGCTGTGAGGTATTGGCTGCAAAAAGAAAATATACCCATAGAAAACCTGCTAATCATTGTTGATGATATTGCCCTTCCATTTGGCACTGTAAGACTCAAGAGCAAGGGCAGTGATGCTGGTCACAATGGCTTAAAGCACATACAAGAAATACTTAATACAGCCAAGTATCCACGCCTACGTTTTGGCATTGGTAGCGACTATCCTAAAGGAGCTCAGATTGATTATGTATTGGATAGATTCAATGCAACAGAGAGTATCAGCATAGAAACCCGCATAGAAAGTACAATAGAGATAATTAAGAGCTTTTCTTTGGCGGGTATTAACAATACCATGAACCTCTACAACAATAAATAATCGCAATAAATAATCTCAATTTTCAAAAACCATGGATAATGAAATTAGAGTTGACAAATGGATTTGGGCAACACGCATCTTTAAAACTCGAACAATTGCTGCTGAGGCCTGCAAAAAAGGAAGAGTAATGATAAAGAATATTACCATAAAACCTTCCAGAATGGTTAAAATTGGCGATATAATTCAAATAAAAAAGACCCCAATAATTTATTCCTTCAAGGTAATTGGACTTACAGACAAGAGAATTGGGGCAAAACTAGTGCCCCTATACGTAGAAAATGTAACCAGCCAAGATCAATATGAAATACTCGAGAGCCACAAACTAAGCAGCTACATTGATAGGGATAGGGGCTCTGGAAGACCTACAAAAAAAGAACGCCGAGACCTAGATTTATTCACTGCTAGTGATATGATTCAAAATTTCGACTTGGATGATGAAGAATTTTAATTCGCCTCTGCTTTGACACCCTCTGTACTTGATTTCAAGAATAGAATTTTTACAGTTTGCAAAACAATAATAAAATCTTGAAATAGAGAATACTTGCTTATATAAATCAAGTCGTATCGCAATTTTTCTTTAGCTTGAGTATTGTATTTACCAAAAACTTGAGCCAGTCCTGTCAAACCAGCTTTCACCTTAAGTCTTGCCCTATATTCTGGTATCTCATTCTCAAACTGCTCTACAAAAAAAGGACGCTCAGGCCTAGGACCTACTATGCTCATATCGCCCTTGAGGATATTAAACATTTGAGGAAATTCGTCCAAGCGAGTGGCTCTAAGAATGCGCCCCAAAGGGGTTATTCTAGGATCATTCTCTCCGGCAAAAACGGGCCCAGACAATTTTTCTGCATCGCAAACCATTGTTCTAAACTTTCGCAGATTAAAAACCTTGCTGCCCAAGGTAAGACGCTCCTGAGAATAAAAAATAGACCCTCCATCCATTTTTACCAGTATAGCCACAATAAGCATTATGGGAGAGAAGACTATGATGCCAAGCGTAGCAAAGAAAAGATCAAAAATTCTTTTCACAAATAGTTCGTCGGGAGTTAGTACCATCTTGGAAATGCGGAAGGTTGGAATATCGTCTGTTATCAACAAGCTGGCATTGATTAATCCAATATCATCATATTTGGGAACAAAATTAATTACCACCTCATTCTCTAATGCCGATAAAATAATATTACTGCGAACAGATAAAGAAATTTCCGAACCAAGAAATACTTCTGACACCAGGGATATATTTTCAAGAACATCTTTCTCATTGCCATTAAAAACAAATTTAATATCATAAATATCTTTATGTATTTTTCTTAAGCTTTTAAGCAAATCGTCTGTATTGTAGCCAATTACCATAACAGGAATCCTTCCATGATGCATTTTCTCCATCTTCCACAAAATAGCCCTCCATATAAAAAGAAAGATGAAATAAAAGCAGGCACTCAACAAAATTACACTTCGAGGATATGCCAAGGCAGCTTCTCGCACAAGAAAGCAAACAGCCATGATTGCTGTAGTCAAGCTCACAGATATTAAAAAAATAATATACACCAACTCCTGCAAACTCTGTCGGGAAACATTGTACAATCCAAAAACGTAGGTTAAAAAAGAATATATTGTAATAATTATAGGCAATATAAAATAAAATGCTCCCAAGTTGGCTTGATAATCAACGAGCATAACATCGTTCAAAATACTAAAACTCAACAATATACTTCCTAAAATAATTAACCAATCTGCAAAAAGCAGCAGTATATTTTTCATAAAAAATTATTTTTTTTTTGTTTGTAAGCTAAATTTTGTAGGAGGTCTTTATTTACAAGCGACCTCTCTTTATCAAAAATCCAACCCCATTTATTAAAATATTTAATCATGTTTATAGAATGAATCCACAACATTTTGAAGCTTTTGTAAGATGCCGCTTCATGACGATGAATTATCTGAACCTCTGGGTACATTGCTGTATCATAATGCTTAAAAAGCCTTCGCGACAAATCTATATCCTCTGGATACATAAAAAAACGCTCATCAAAAAGACCTACCTTTCGGAGTGCATTAACTCGCAGAAACATAAAACATCCCGATAAATAGGGAACACTCATCACCTTATCATAAGCAGTAAATTTCAGTTGAAACTTATTTATACGCTCTTCATGAAGCTCTTTTGAGAGAAATCTTTTTAGAATTAAATCTACAGGGGTAGGTATTAACTTACAAAGATACTGAAGTCGTCCATCGGGATAAACAACCTTAGGCATGACATTGGCAATTTTAGGGTTTTTCTCCATGAATAAAACCAACTTACCAATAACATCTTCTGCCAATTCTATATCTGGATTCACAACAAGGTGATAAAAAATATTGTCTTGCAAAAGAGATTTTCTCATACCAATATTATGAGCTGCCCCATAACCAATATTTTTTCCACAAAAGATATAGCTTACACCAAATGATTCAAATTCAAGATTGGGGCTTGGCGAATTGTCTATCAAAAACAATTCGTTAACAAACACGTTCCTCTTCAAAACATAAACTAGCCGAGCAATGCTGCTTGGCTCATGTTTGTACAATACTATAGAAATATTAACCTTCCTCATCAAAATTTGTTACTAGCACAATTATATACCTATAACTACTTATACAACAAATACCGCTCCAAAAAAAAATAAAACCTAATTTACATCCTTATCCTTTTGACCTCTTTGTTTTTAATGGCATTATTATAAGCTTTAATAAAATTGTCGGAAAATTTAATTTGGTCAAAATAGGACAATCTATCCTTAGAATTTTTTAAATTCATTTTCTTAAACTCTCCATCCTCACAAAATTTTAAGATAATATCGGCTATTGACTGTGCAGACAAGGGATCAAACATAAGGTCGATATTAGAAACCGATTGTCTGTAGGCATAGATATTAGAGCAAACTAGGGGAACTTCCATGCGCATAGCCTCAAATACAGGAATGCCACCTCCCTCATACAGGCTTGGCAAAACAAGCAATTTTGCATTTTTATATAAGGCCAATAAATCTGCAATTGGCACAATTCCTAGAAACTTCACCCTATTTTCCAAATTCAAGTCCCTCATTTTCTGCTCTATCTCCGGAAAGAACTCAGTACAGTGCCCCGTGCAATACAAATAAATATCAAGCCCTTTTCCCAATAAAATAGCCAGGGCCTCCAACAATTTAATATGATTTTTATGCTGCCAAGTAGCTGAGGGATAGAATAAATAATTCTCATGCAGGGCATATTTTTCCTCTATCGATTCCCACTTATTGGCATCTATACCAAGATACCAATCATTCAAGACATTTGGCATGGCAACAGCCACAGCACTCTTATCTTTGTTGAAAAAACGCTCTACATCTTGCTTTACATGATCAAACCAAACAACAATTTGATCCGATTCTTCCACAGCTATTTTTACATAAATGGATCGCTTCATACGCTCTTCTGAAGAGAAAAACTGAGGGAAATATAGCTCCTGCACATCATGTACTGTCAAAACCAAAGGCTTGTTGATTCCATAAACTGGAGATACCTGAAAAGGGATATGCACAACATCAGCGTCCAAGGCATTGATTATCTTTCGCAAAGGATTAAGCCTTATTGCTATTTCTTTGATTCGCTCTGTACTAAAACCAAGTGACACAGCCTCGAAATCTTTGCGGTAAATATGGTAAGTATTCATCAAAAAATGACTTAGCAAAAACCTTATCTTGCTGATTTTATTATGTTTATTGAATGGTACTAAAACAATTTTATCCGAAGACAATAAGGCTTTAAGATCTTCGGGGATTTGAGAGTCTATGTGAATCAAATAGAGAGTTTCTATGTCCTTACAAGCCAAAAGACTGCCAAGAACCCCTTTTGCATAGGGATATATACCCCCAGATTTCATGTTTGCAAAATCCAAATAAAATACTATCTTCATAATGTCCTTGTTTTTTATATTTTACTAGACAATAGTATACTAAACATATCTTCCCAGTTATTTGAAAAAGGATACTTGTATCCCATAATAGTGGTTTGGTCGTATTGTATATTGCCTTTTATAAACTCAAACATAATATATGCTAAATAATTACTATTATCACTGTCGAAAAATTTTACATAATCATATTCCCCTATTGATTCTTTGGCATAAGGCAAATTTACCAATAATATTGGCTTATTGTAGGACTTAGTCTCAGAAATTGGAAGGCCCCAAGTCTCCAATTTTGAAGGAAAAATAACGCAATCTGTATCCATATATTGCTGATTCATTTGGCTCCTTGATTGTAATCCTACAAAGCAAACTGACTCTAAGTGCTTATACTTATTATAAATGTACTTGGCATATTTATTTTCAGACCCATCGATTGTTAATAAAACCTCAAAGTTGGAAACTCCCTCAGAGTTCAAGATCTTTACAGCCTCTCCAATCAACTCAAAATTTTTAAATGTGCGGGGTAATGAGGGATAAAAAAATCTTTTTTTTTTGTTTTCATAAAAAACAGAGGGCGGTAAAATTGGTGCTGGCAAATTCTGCTCTTGCTTATTTGGAAAAGAAACAATAACATTGTTTATCTTGTATTTTTTCTCAAAACAGTTGCGCAACCAATTTTGCTGGACAACAACATAGGTGTTTTTTTTAATATTTAGCGCATACAAATATGAATAAAATAAGGTAAACAAAAAGAAACGATAATCATAAAATAAATCCTTGATTTGCGGCTTATAAAATGGACTCGGATTATGACAATAAACAACCCTTCGTTCTGCCACAACATTAGGGCTTATATCGTGCATCGACAACCACAGATATATACTCTTACGAAGTGAAAATTTTCTAAATTCCCAAAACTCATAATACATTCTATGAAACCATGTTTTTCGTGCCTTTGGAAAACATACATACTCCACACCATCGTACTTATCATACAAAGCCTCGTCGTGGACTAAAGCGAGTATTCTAAAAGTATTTTTGTAATTAGACAACAAAAATGCACTTAAAGACTTCAAGCAATCCTGCATAACTTTTAGGGTTCCCCCTTCATAGATATTTACGGCAGAAACGACTATTATTTTTTTTTTGTTATTTTCATTCATCTCTTCAGTATTTTGTCTATCTTTACTTTTAGTATTCTTATGAGATAAATTGGATAATCAAAAATCAAAATCCACCTTTCTTTTTTAGCCTCTCTGTATGCTTTTCTCACACGCATCTCATCTGTAATTGAGGCTTCTGCGTTAGAGCTCAAACCATTTAATCCAAAACAAACCAAATGTTCATAAACATAAACAGGAGCTCCTACCCTATTCCATAAGTTAAGAAAAAAATCGTAATCCATGGCATATTTATACTTTTTATCAAAGGGAATTTCATAAAGGTAGCTCCTCTTGACCATACTTGATTGATGTTTGATTATATTTCTAACCTGCATCATAAAAAAACTATATGCTTTTATTGTGTCGGAAAATATTACCTCTCCCTGTGCATCAACATACTTATAAAAGCCTGTGAACCAAGCCTCATCTTTCTGCTTGGCCATACGCATCATTTTACCTACAGACTCTGGATCAATAAAAAAATCATCGGCATGCAGGAAGAGAACATAATCGCCAGTGCATAAATGCACTGCCTTATTCATTGCATCTGAGAGTCCAGCATCAGGTTCGGAAATCCATTTATAAATTTTAGAATCATATTTTTTAATGATATTCAAGGTTTCGTCTGTAGATGCTCCATCAACTATAACATACTCAATTTGCTTATACGTTTGAGATAAAACACTCAAGATTGTTTTTTCTATAGTTTTACCTCCATTATAAACCACTGTAATAACTGACAAATATAGCTCTTTTTTACTTTCCATAAGCTAAATTGTCGTTTTTTAATTGATCAGAGAGAATATTTTCCATAATAGCTCTAAAATTGCGGGCAAACACCTCCAAAGAATGGTTTTCTGCATGATTCTGCATTGCCAAGGCCGAGAGCTGTTCTAAAGAAGCGTCGTCAAGACTCTTTATCTTTCTAAGAGCCTCTTCAAGTCCCTCTAAATCAAGAGATTTAATCAATACACCCAATCTTTCCACACCAATACCTGTTTGAACAGACGCTACGGGAATCATTCCTACGCCCATACTTGTAATCAAAGACGTTGCCTGACCTTCAGAACAAGAAGGTAATATTGAAAACATACATTGACAAGCAAGCTCATAAAACAATTCAGATTCAAAATTTATGAACCCATGATAATGTATATTTGGCAAATTTAATTCTTGCTCAAAAGCTTCAAAAAAATCGGATTCATATTTTCCACAAATATGAAGGTTCATATCAGAATATTGTGAAAAATAGCGCAAACAAAGATCAAGCCCTTTGTGAACCAATCCCTGACTACCAAACCACAGGAAATTGTATCTTGCTTGAGCAGTTTTTCTCTTAATTTCTCGCTTTGGAGTCAATCCAGTGGCCTTGATTGTATATGTAGGCACCTTGCTGTAGGGAGTATAAGTGGAGTAGGTCCATTCATTCCCAATAAGCACAATAGCGTCGGACATGGCATTCGACAAACACCAATATGGCACAATTCTCTTGGGAGTCAATGCCCTATGTTTGAGGATATTTACCTCTTGTATTCGTTTTATTTCCGCCAAATTCTGATAAATAGAATTAGCCCCCGTGGCATAATAAATTCTCAAGCCCTTAAAAGACGCATCATAAAAAGACATTTCCAATGGTTCGCCTAAGCCAAAAATTACATCATATTTGGAATAAGACAATCTGAGATCCAAAGAAAATTCTACAATATCTACATTGTAGGATAAATCTCTGAAAATGGAAGCTATCACTTGGGCTTCTTGAAGATTTGAATGATAAGTCTCGAATTTACCTGTCCTAAAAGGCAAAGTAACATATGAAATTAGCACATTTTTAGAAAAAGATGTATGATAATAATTATCTATAAAATAATATTTTAACTTTAGATAGTTACTGCTTAAGACAATTTTTTTAAAAAATGACTTCATATAATTATTTTTTGAGCTTAGAACTGTCGCTATAAAACCCAATAAATAGAGGGGCACTGTACAGGAGTATAAAATATTCAATTCCATACAAGTAACCAGCCCTCTGATAGAGTGCTGCCATATAGGCAAATAATAGTAAGCCTACCTTAAGGGGCAAGACCCCATACTGGCTACAATAGCTCCAGATACTAAATATAAGTAAGATGGCAAATCCTAGAAAACCTCTCTCTAGCACAAAGCGCTTCCACGAACAAGCATCAATATACACACTTTTCATCTCAGAAAGAACTCCTATTCCATCGCCCCAAAGAACATTAGGCGAGAGCACAAAATCGTCGTAAATATTATCAAACTCTTCGGATGTTCTATTGTCATCAATAATTTCATCGCCCTGGCCCACACGAGATAAAATATGCTTCTCAAAAATCTCTACTCCAAAAACAGAGATAAACAAGGCCATTAAGCCAATGATGATAAGTCCTCGCTTGAGATTGAAAGAAAAAATCAAAAACATAAAGAGTAGAACATAGAACGCCAATGAAAAACTTATTATTCCTGCAAAAATAAAAATATAAAGCCTAAAACTATTGAAGGGCAAAACATATAAAACCAAACCGCAGAACGTGCCTACAACTCCTGGCTCATTAAATAATGAACAAAAACGATAGAAAGTACCTACAACCTCAAATTCGGGAATTACATTGAATGTATAAGTGTAATAAATATAATCCTTCTCATTGGAGACAACTCCTGAAGCTCCAACCAATCCAAACATTATGAGGAAATATTCTATTATTCCAAAAAGAAAAATAAAACTTGTAATATTCAATAAAAACTGTAAGCTTTTAAATTTGTATTTGTTGCCAATGCACAAGAATAGTGATGAGATGCTCAGAAAAAGGAATACGAAAAATATAATTTCTCTCTCGGGATAAAATAATTTTGTAAATAAAAGGGCTCCTATCTCAATCATAAAATATATAATGGTATATTTCAATAATTTAAAGTCGACATACTTATTGAAGTTAAAAGCCAACAAAAATAATATCAAGCCAAATGTAAGCGAGTAGAAGAGGGCAAAATAATTCTCCCAAAGCAAATAAACCCTCATGTTTAGTAGGCCCATAAAAGCAAAAAGGAAGCACAATACATTGTCTTTGAAAGTATATGCAGATAATCTAAAATCTTCTTTGAAAATTTCCATTGTTTTAATAAAAAAATAGTTTACACAAACCAATATATAATCGCTTATCCAAAAGGCAAGCAGTATCAAAATAAAAATATTTTCTAGCCTCCTCTTTTTGGCTTCTTGAAAGCCATCTTAAGGCATTAAGCGAGGCATTTCTTCGGGCTTTTACAAATAAATCCTTATCTATCTTATCTTCCCAGAAGGTCAGGATGTCAAAATTTGCTTTTACCATTTTCAGAGCGTCATTAGATGTATTGGTCTCGTGCATTCTATAAAATCCCATTTCATGATCTTGAAAATGAACCTTATATGAAAATGCAATTCTAAGCCACATATCCCAGTCCTCAATGACTGTATCTTCATTGTAAGCTCCCAATTGATCAAAGACATCGCGTCTGAAAAGACTTGTTAGCGCCGTAATTCTATTTTCTACCAACAAAGTATCAAAACTTAGCTCTTTTGCAATTTTTGCTTTCTTTGTTTGACTATTTTGTACTGCGCCAGAAGAATCTATCACCCTTGCACGCCCATAAACCAAGGCTACCTCCTCATGCTGCTCGAGGTATGCTACCTGCTTTTCAATTTTATCGGAGGTCCAAATATCATCCGAAGCCAAACAGCAAACATACTTACCACCACAATAAGATCGTATAGCCTTATTTAGTGTTTTAGACAAACCCATATTTTCCTGACACTCCAATTTAAATCCAAATTTGGCCTGTAAAGATTGCAACAAGGCGATCGAACCATCTTTAGATCCATCATCAATAACAATCAATTCTATATTTTTATAGGTCTGATTTATCACACTCATCACGCTTTCTTCGAGGTAACTTTCATGATTATATGATGGAATAACAACGGAAACCAATGGACTTTTATTCATAAATGAGAACTATCTTTTAAATTTTGAGAGAATACTTTTTAATCCTACCATTTTGTCTAATTCTCGCAAAGAAATAATGCCAGAAATAGCACATAAAATAAATCCTAGTGCATACGACAGGACGCTGTCTCCTAAGAACTTTATTATCAAGAAAACTCCCAAACAAAGGGCAAACTGAAACAAGCCAAATTTAAGGAAGTATTTATCATACCTAAAGTCATATCTTCGACTGGTCACAACATACAAGAGGAGCAAATAGGATGTGTATCCTGCCAAAAATGAAATGCCTAAACCTTCTAAACCCCAAAAGGTATAGCCTAAAACATTAAAAGTCAAAAGTATGAGATTGCAAGCCAGCCCTTCTACAAAGAAGAAAAATTTCTTATCGCCCTTAGCAAAAGATACATAACCCAAAGCAAAAGAAACGACTTTCAGAAACATTCCCAAAGCAATCCAACGGGTACAATCAATGATATAAAGAAACTCTTTCGTGTATAAAATACGAATGGCTAAAGGTACTAAAATAATTAATACGCACAACAAAGGTGCCGCAATAAGTAAGACCATTAAAGATTGTTTGTTCACAACTTTTCTTACTTTATCATTATCTTTGTGAATGGCTATCAAACGAGGGTAATACTCGGTGCCCATAGCGGCAAATAGCAAACCCACATATTGGGTTGTTAATGCCATGCCCGCTTGGTAGTATCCCACATCTATCTCACCGCCCCTGCGCTGAATATAGGCATTCATCACTAAGATGCAAATGGCTCCGATGGCAGATCCTAGCATAGATACAAAGCCTATTTTTGCCATATCAATTCCCTTATAGTACGACTCCTTGTAAGAAATTTTCACCTTGACGACCTTCTGTTTTTTTGCAAAATAAAAATTAACTGCCCATGTACACAGGGCTGCCAAAATAAGTGCAGGCACAATGCCATCTGTCCTGAAAAAATAATATAGGGGAAGAGTTAGCAGCAAGCCCGAAGCCGAACCGGCAATAGTCCCTTTTGCCAGATCTTTGAATCGTCGAGTTCCCTGTAGAATTGAAACGTTCGATAGATTCTGCGTATTAAGAAATAAGACGCTAGAAAGAGCGATAATTGGCCAGATATGAAGATTGTCATTAAAATTAAACGCACTGAACTGTCCAGAAAAAATCACCATCACCAAGGCTCCTGCAATGCTAGAAACTAATATCCAGCGACTAAAAACAAGTATAATTTCGCTAAGCTTCTTTACATCGCCACTCTCGCTTGCCTGCGACACATCGCGAACGGCACTGAAGCCCAGACCCATACTAGTAACCGTAATCACCATATTTATAATAGACAGATAAATGGCGGCAATACCCATACCTTCTGGCCCAATAAATTGTGCTATCATCTTGGAGCGAATAAACCCAAGAATTACCGCTATAACTTGTACGCCTCCGAGAAAACTTGTAGCCTTAAATATCTGCTTGTCGGAAGCCTTGCTATCATCCATTTTGAACTATCCTACTAAATTAATTAAAATTATTAACAAGAGTAATCACCTGGCTTATTTCATCATCTGTTAAAACTGGACTTATGGGCAAACTCAAAACTTCCCTATGTATCTGTTCGGAAATAGGAAAACTAAAACCACTAAACTCCTTATAAGCATCTTGTTGATGTGGTGGTATTGGATAATGTATAATTGTCTGCACACCATTTTCATCCATATACTCATGCAATCTATCTCTTTGAGTGGAGCGTATTACGAAAAGATGAAAGACATGATCTTCGCCTCCTCCATAAGATGGCAAGACGATTTCTGGATGATTAATTTCCGATAAATAACGATTTGCAATACGCCTTCGTTGGGCATTGTCGGAGTCCAAACCTCGCAATTTAACTCCCAAAACAGCTGCTTGCATCTCATCCAAGCGACTATTTAATCCCTTATATTGATTATGATATTTTATGATAGACCCATAATTTGCAATGGTGCGCACTGCCAAAGCCATATCATCATCATTGGTAGTGACCGCACCGGCATCGCCCAAGGCTCCAAGATTTTTTCCTGGATAAAATGAATGACCGGCAGCATCAGCCAAATTACCTGAGCGCAGACCCTTATATTTTGCTCCATGCGACTGAGCGGCATCCTCTATAACTAGGAGATTATATTTTTTAGCTATTGCACTAAGTGCTTCCATATCACAAATTTGACCATAAAGATGCACTGGCATAATGGCTTTAACTTGTGCACTAAGCTTTTGAATAATCATATTGGAACTGATATTATACGATAGCAAATCTGGCTCAACCAAAACGGGTACCAAACCACAGGCTGAAACACTCAAAATAGTGGCTATAAAGGTATTGGAAGGAACCAGCACCTGATCACCATCCTTCAAACGTCCCAATTCTTTATAAGCTCTTAAGATAAGAATCAAGGCATCCAAGCCATTGGCTACGCCTATGCAATGCTTCACACCACAAAATTTGGCATAGCTAGCTTCAAAATCACTTAAAAAAGACCCTTGCAGATACCAGCCGCTATCAAGAACTTTATTTATCGCTGCTTTTATATCAAATTCGTATTGTTGATTAAGCTTGTGAAGATCTAGAAACTTTATCATAGCTTGATTGAATATAATTAATTATTTTAGTGTTTTTATACTGATGTGCATAAGCCAAAACACCCAAATCTTTGTCATCAGTAAGATAAAAATTAGGATTATACTGGATTATTAGATCAAGAATATCAGTCCTTTCCGAAATAGATGCCGCAGTCATTGCATACATCAAGACGCTTGTTCCCGTATAATTCTGCGAATTTACATCAAAGCCCTTGTCCAACAAATACTGTACCAGATCTAAATGTTCATTAAAAACGGCAACAATCAGCAAATTCCATCCGCGCTTATTTTTTATGAAAATATCATACTCTAAATCGCTAATTCTTTGTATATCACAGACACTGCCGTGCCGAGCTGCCTCAAAAAGAGTATCCTCAAAATCTATGTAAGCATGTACAATGTAGTCTATAGCATGAATTTCCATGATTCCATCACTTATATCATAAACCCTACCTACCAAAAGCTTATCGGATTGACCATCTTGTATTTCTGTCTTGTAAATAGACTTACCGCTTATTTGAGGCAATTGATAATCTCTAAAAGAGAAGGCTCTCACTTGATTGTGTATTTCTTGTGCTGTTTTTTTTAGATCTATAGATAAATTAGAAAAATTGAGAGTGTCTTTAGAATAATAACTTGCTCCCATAGCGCCTTGAACTCTTGTCGTATAAGTATTATTGATAAGGCTTTTGAGGTTTTTTTTAAATAATTCAAAGCCAAACATCAAAAAATTATCATACAAGGCCCTGCTGTTATCATATGGAGCAATAGGAAAGGAACTCTGGTCAAGGATATGCCCTGTGTCAATACCTGCATCAATTTTATGCAAACTTATACCTGCAATATTTTCTCCGTTTATTATAGGCATCACTGAAGTAAACATTCCTTTGTAGGCAGGAAGCAGGGAAAAATGCAAATTAAATAATTCTTTAGTACTAAATTTATTGGGCCTAATGATACGATCAAATTCTAAGGACAAAAATAGTAAGTTGGGCAATTCATATACCTGCTCAAGATCAAGTATGGTAATATTATTTTTGATTGCAGCATATTTTAATGATTTTTGCCAAGAATTAATTCCATTATCATTTTTATTGCAAACCACAAAATAAGAATTTTGCGGATAATTTGCAAGCATATACTCCAAGGCCCAAACTGCTATATTATTTTTGCCGGCCAAACAAATATTCATATATTCATATCTTAAAATCAATAAATTCCTTATAGTCTCGAATATAATCTTTTTCATCATAAACAAGAGATGCCAAAACCAAACATATAGCCCCTGAAGAGAAGTTGCTTAGCTCTCTCCAAATACCAGGAATGACATGAAGACCGTAATTGGGTCTATTCAAACTTACCGTTTTTCTATTTATACCATCATCAATGCTTACATCAAAACTACCGCTAACAGCTACAATCACTTGCTGTAAGTTGCGATGCGCATGACCTCCGCGGGACTCTCCCCCTGGTATGTCGTAGAGATAGTAGACTCTCTTTAGTTCAAAGGGAAAATCAAGCATACCATTTAAGGCCGTAATATTTCCTGCCCTATTATGAATCTTGGGCAAGTCCAAGACGCTACAATTAAATATTGAAGATTTTTGTATCATTTTATTGCATCTAAAAACTCGTCAAACTCGCGTATATAGTCACTTTCGGTGTATACTGTAGACGCCAGAACCATGCACACTGCATTTGTTGAAAAATTTTCCATCCTACGCCAAAGCATATTGGGAACATAAAGTCCTGTATAAGACCTGTTTAAAGTGAATTTGTATTCTTTATAGCCATTATGTAAGACTATATCAAAACTTCCTGAAAGAGCTACAATTAATTCTTGCTGCTCTCTGAAAGCATGGCTTCCACGAATTTCGCCTCCAGGCACATCATAGATCCAATAAATACGCTCCATCTTAAAAGGTATGTGCGCTTGCTCTTCGATAAAAGACAAATTGCCCCTAGCATCCAACAATTTAGGTAGATCTATTACCTTCATATCATCCCAATAAGCCATTAAAAATCACATTTAAAATTTATTTTTCGCCTTCTCCTCCATAACCATAGCCGTAGCCATAACCATAGCCCCCCAATTTAGTTTCTTCCATGCCATTGAGAACAAGATGCAAATTTTTAAATCGGCCTTCATCTTTGAGATGGTTAGCCAAGGCTAGTCCTGTTTTAGGAGTTACACCACTTCGCAGAACAAAAAGGCAGCCGTCAGAAACTCTATTCAGTAGAAAGGCATCCGAAACACTCCCAACAGGAGATGTATCGACAATTATATACTCATATTTTTTCCTAAGAGCAGTAAACAATTGATCTAAGTTAATACCCATCAATAATTCATTTGGGTTTGGCGGAATGGGGCCAGAAATCATAACATCCAATTTTTCATGAACTCCACTAGGCTGAATCAAGCTGTCGATGTCTGTTATTTCGCCACTAAGATATGATACAATACCTTCTTTTTTCGATAAACGAAGATAGTCCGACAATTTTGGCCTACGCATATCCAAACCGATAAGCAGAGTTTTATATTTTAGGGCAAAGGTCAATGCAAGGTTTGTAGAAACAAAAGTCTTACCTTCGCCACTCACCGAAGAGGTGACTAATAAAACTTTCTTATCCGAATTTCCCAAAGTAAATTGAGCATTGGTTCGCAAGAGTCTAAAGCTCTCTGCTATTGGGGTTGTTCGTGAAGAGCCAACCACGAGACCTGTACTCTTTTTATCCATAGGCAGGGTGCCCAAAAGTGGAATTTCTGTTAGGCGCTTAACATCCAAATCTGTTTCTATCTTGTAGCTAAAACTTTCTCTAAGAATAATCACCAAAAGAGGTATGGAAATGCCAAAAATCACAGAAAATAAAAGTACCAGCATCTGATTTGGTGAAATTGGATGAGAGCCTGCCAATGGATCTTCAATCATTTTTGCACTTGGTGCCGTTACGGCAAGAGATAGCTCCGCCTCTTCTTTTTTCTCCAACAAGATGATATACAAACTCTCCTTAATCCTTTGTTGGCGAAGTTTTTCCTCATATTCTCTTTCCTTTCGAGGAACATCGCGCACATAAGATTCGTAACGCTGATTTTCTGCTTGTGCCTGTTTTCTCTCTAATTCAAAAGATTTTCGTACGCCACTCACACCACTCACAATTTCTTGCCTGTAAGCTCCAATGCTTTCATTCAAACGAACAATTACAGGACTATTGACGGAAGAATATGTCAGCAAGCGTTCTTTTTCTAAGATTGCCGCATTATACTGGGTGATACTGCTTGTCAAATCGGGGGCTACCAAACCTATGGTAGGCAAAAGTACATCGCCTCCAATTAGTTTTTTTACCTCTGTCTCAACATAAGCAAGTAGCTCCAACTGCGTGCCAACATGTATCATTTTCTTTTCATAATCATTGCCCTCATTCAAGAAAAGCTTTGACTCCGAGCCCAAATCTATAAGTTTATTTTCTTTTCGGTAAATTTCCAAATCCATTTCCGAGACACTTAAATCTCTGTTGATCAACTCCAAACGCTCTGTAATAAAATTAGCAGCATTCGAGGCTGCCTTATTCTTGTCGCCCATTGCATCTCTATTGTACATTTCCACCAGATGGTCGAGAAAAATAACCCCTCGCTCCCTATGTGTTTCTTTGAGAGACAGCCTAACTACACTGGACTCCTTACTGACAGATTTAATCTGAAGATTTGACATATAGAAAAAAGATGCCGACAAAGGGCTAGTAACCTTTACATGAAGAGGCAATTCCTTTTTCAGCCTCACACGTTTAGATGGCTTTAAGTAAAACTGTCCTATGGGCGTTTCCAATATAGCAGGTAATTTTTCAAAGGTACTTCCAAAGGTTTTTCCCCTATAAACACCTTCAACATTCACACTGCTATCGGCATGAAGACTGATCACTAAATTCAAAGATCCTGAAACTCGTATGGCAACTTCTGGCCTGACGAGCACAAAAACAGGCTGAGAAATATAGCCCCCATTATAGTTTCCATAAATTTCCGTGCTTTTTATTATCCCTTTAATTGAATATTGGACATACAACTCCAAATCTTTTATTACGCCTTCTATCAAATTCTGAGATCGCAATATTTCAATCTCATTGTCTACATTATTATTGGAGCTTAGCAAGCCCATACCCTGAAAAACAGATAGCTCCGTATTGCCCATACCTCCTTTCCTACTGTCTTTTAAGATAATTGCTGTGTTTACATCATACGAGGGAACACTATACCGAAGATATAAAAACCCTACAACCAAACATATGATAATCGATAATAAAAAACTCTTCCAATGTATTAATACATTGACAAGATACCATTTAACATCCATTTGTTTTACCTGCAAACGATTTTTTCTTATTTTATCTTGACTTTCCATGAACTTTTTCTATTGAATTCAATTACTTTTTAACCAACAAAACAATGAGATTTGCCACTGACAGCAACACCGAGCCTAATGACAGCAATATGCTGGTTTGAGAACTTATGTCTGCAGATCTTGATTTAGCCTTATTGGGTACTACATATATAACATCGTTTTGTTTTAAGTAAAAATAAGGAGATGATAAAATATCAATAGAACTAATATCCAAACGCACTACTTTTAGCAAACCCTCATCAGACTCTCGCATCAAAACTATATTCTTTCGCTCCCCTTGTATGGTCATATCACCTGCCAATGAAAGGGCCTCCAAAAGATTCACCTTTTCCTTGGAAATATTGTATACGCCAGGAGAAAGAACTTCGCCAATAACAGAAATTCTAAAATTAATTAAACGAATCGTTAATATTGGGTCAGACTTCAAGTACTTACGCAAGTCTTTTTTTAAGTGAAATGCCAGTTCAGACTGCCCCATTCCCAAAACATTTATAGAACCTAAAACAGGAAAGTCAATATTCCCCTCATCGTCTACAAGATAAGTTTGCCTTCCTCCAGAAGACAAACTCAGTCCCGTTTGAGCTGGCAACAAAGGTAGATTAAAAGCCTCTACCGCAGCCAATTCCTCAGCATTTACAGTAATACTCAGAATATCTCCCGCCTGAAATTTAACGCCCTGAGTTTCATACAAGCTATGAAGCCCTTGCTCCGAAGACTTATCGGTAGTTTGTAGATAAGCCGCTTTCTTGTATGAGCTACATGAGGCAAGAACCAATAGAACAATATTTAAATAGGCAATATTTTTCACCCATTTTGAAACTGATTTATACATAAAATATATAATTAATATATCATCATTTTTTTACATTGTTTAGTCTAAATACTCCCAAATAAAAACAGAAATAAGAGCTTAAATATATCAAAAACAATAGTTTAAGAAATACATTTAGACCAAAACATACTAACT
>BHEP01000052.1 GCA_003851245.1 Bacteroidales bacterium
TCCTAATAGTAATGGGAGTTTATGCAGATAATAAGAAGCTAATTACAGGATCTGTTTTTGATGAACATAATCGCGAAAGCCTCTATGGAGTTAGCATTAGCATAAAAGGTACTAATAAAGGAACCTTAGCCGATAGCAATGGGAAATACAGTATTGAGGCATCAGAGGGTCAAACATTGATATTCTCATATATTGGTTATATACCTTCAGAAATTCTTATAAATCCAAATATTAGACATTTAGACGTTGGAATAGAACCCGACGATGTATTCTTAAATGAAGTAACTGTAGTTGGAACATTGGGAATAAAACGCTCTGCCAGAGAGCTTGCTACCTCCAATACCTTGATAGGCAGCGAAAGGCTAAATATGGGAAAAACAATAAGCCCCATACTGGGTCTGAGTAGCAAGGTGGCCGGTCTGCGCATAAGTTCTTACGACAATAGCACGGTGGATGGAGATATACAGGTCAATTTAAGGGGTATAAGATCCAACAACAGAGCAGCAAATTCACCACTATATGTGGTAGATGGAGTGCCCATTCCTAATATAAATCGCATCAACCCCAATGATATTGAGAGTATCAACGTTATAAAAGGAGCCAATGGAGCAGCACTCTATGGCTCGGAAGGAGTAAATGGCGTACTCATCATAACCACAAAAAAAGGAAGTGATGGGCTCAGGAGTATCAATTTTTCAAATACCACCTTGTTTCAATCCGTAGGGCGCATGCCCGACCAGCAATCCGAATTTGGTAATGGTCTCAATGGTGTATACGACCCTACACAATATCAATCCTGGGGCCCAGCTTACGATGGTTCTATAAAGCCTTTGGGAGGTATATTGCCCGATGGAAGCGTGCACGAACAAGCCTATTCGCCAATAAAAGATAACCGACGAGATTTTTTTAATACCGGTGTGAGCATACAAAATGACCTCGCTATATCAGGAGGAGACGCCATTTCAAACTATTATTTTTCGCTGCAAGATGTGAGAACTACAGGAATTATTCCTGATGACGAAAACAGTAAAACAGGAGCGCGATTCAATGCCTCAAGAAAATTGGGCAAACTCACCACCTCTTTTAATGCTAATTTTGCATCCATACACACCAATAAAACTTCCAGTGAGCCGTGGACAAGCGTATATCGCCTCCCTGCCAATATAAACCTTACGCAAGATGCCCAAAACTGGAAAAATACTGATTATACAAACCCCAATTACTGGTTTAGCTCCAGCCAAATGAATCCCTACTTTAATACCGACAACCAAAGAAGAGAAATCTCAGAAGAGGTGTTCAATGGGGGTTTTGAGCTAAACTATGAGATTTCGCCCTGGCTGGATGTCTTATATCGTGGCGGATTTTATTCGCGACACACAAACACAAGAACTACGGTCGGCAAATTTACTTACACCACCAGAGGTCGAACAAATATTGCTGGAAATGTGAGCGATGCCAGCGTAAATTTTCGAAGACTAAATTCCGATATGGTATTAAATTTTCATAAGAAAATAGGTAAATTCACCAATCGACTACTATTGGGCAATAATGTAAGAATGGATGATACAAAGGCAATAGGAGTGGGTGCATCGGCCTTGGTAGTGCCAGATTTATATAATGTGGGCAACAGTACTGGACAGTTGAGTGGCAGCTCGTCCAACAACTATATACAAAAATACCGTCAAACAGCTTTTTATGGAGAATATACTGGAGGATACCGCGATTATCTGTTCCTAACGCTATCGGGGCGACAAGAAACAGTATCGGTTCTGAATCCCGATAAGCGAACTTATTTCTATCCGGGAGTAGGGCTCTCTTTTGTATTTACTGAGGCCTTCGAGTCGCTACGATACAGCAATGTGCTGTCTTTTGGTAAAATATTCTCCTCCTTCAACCGAACAGGCAATGTGAACGGAATATCTCCCTATTCCCTGCAAAACTCCTACCAGCAAACAGAGGGATTTCCATTTGGCACGCTCCCTGGTTTTTCCCTCAATTCGACTTATGCCAATTATAACCTAACGCCAGAATTTGTAAACTCCTATGAAATAGGAACCCAATTGTCGCTTTTCAGAAATCGCTTGAACATAGATATGGCTTATGCCTACTCCCTTTCTACCGATGGCATTGTAGAAGCATCCCTGGCTGGATCCACAGGATATGATGCTGCCTGGATAAATGCCTTTGAAGTAAGCAACAAACTTGTAGAATTTTCGGTAAATGCCAATATTATAAATAATCCCAAGGGTTTTAATTGGAGTGCTGGATTTAATCTATACTATATGAAAAATAGGGTGGAAAATATTTATAATGATACTACCGAAAGCCTATTCAACCACCGCCAAAGTTATGCCATTAAGGGTAAGCCTTTCAACGGATTTATGTTCAATGATTACAAAAGAGATCCCGAAGGTCGCATTATAGTAGATTCTAAGAGCGGCAATCCTGTGGGAACTTCCGAACAGGTATATGGAGGAACAGGAACGCCTCCATGGCAATTGGGATTTAACACACAAATAGGATACAAGGACTTCTCAATGGGCGCACAATTTGACTGGCGCATGGGAGCTATCTTATATAGTGAGGCAACCAGCCGCATGATACAAGACGGAACAAGCCCCATTACAACACAATACAATCGCCAAGCTTTTGTAATACCAAACTCAGTAATAGAAACATCACCAGGAGTTTATACGCCCAACACCTCGGTGCAAACAGCTGGCGACCGCAATTATTTTGTCAATTATGTAGGTAATGTGCACACAGCATATTCGGCAAGTGCCGACTATTTTACATTGCGAGAACTGTATATAAACTATGTCTTGCCACAGAAATTTTTAAACAAACAAAAAATTATTAAAAATGCAAGCCTATCGCTCATAGGGCGCAATTTGTTTTCCATATGGGCAAAAGACAATGTATATGGAGATCCAGAATATGTATACGCTGCCAGCAATAGCGAGGGATACATGAGCTTTAGACAGCTGCCTTCAACACGCCAATTTGGTTTTAGCATCACCGCCGGCTTTTAAAAAAGCCCCAAAGGGGCGATATATAATAGCTTGGGGTGCAAACCCCAAGAGTCAGTATAATTTACAATTAATTTCAAACGATGAAAAAAATAATAGTTCTTTTTACAATAGTATTGCTAACAATAACCTCATGCAGCGATTTTTTTGATATAAACGACAATCCAAACAAGCCTGCAAATGTTCCTGTCGATCAGCTCTTGCCCAATGCCATGGTGAAATCCATGAACATTGAAATACTTGGCTTATCCAATGGACCGGGAGTACTTACCTCCAACTCCTTATCCGTCAATAACTCCCTCAATCAGTTGGGTTGCGTTTGGGCCGGATATTGGTCTAAAGCCACAAACGGACCCAATGCAAGTTCGTTTTTTAGATTGGAAGAAACCTATGCCGTCAATTCTATGTCCATAGATTGGGGCGGATACCCCTTTTGGGAAGATACCTACAAGATACTTACAAATTATAAAAACATAGAAAATATTGCTGCCAAAGACAATGATCTTGTGTATGTAGGTATCTCCAAAATTATGCAAGCCTGGCATTTTATGCGTTTGGTAGACTTATACAACAATGTACCTTTCGATGATGCATTGCAAGGAACATTGAATGCCGCCCCTAAATTTGAATCCGCCGAAGATATTTATGCCAAGTCTATAAACTTGATTACTGCTGGCATCAATGACATGAAAATGGCAGATCAGGTAGGCTCTAAAAAACCTGCAAACGACGATATTATGTTTAAAGGCAATATAAAGCTTTGGGCAAAATTTGGTAACACCTTAAAATTGAAGGCATTGATACGCCAAAGTCAATTGGAAAAGAATGCTTATATAAGCCAGGAACTCACAAAAATACAAGAAGAGGGTAGTGGATTTTTAGGAATCGGGGAAAATGTTTTTGTAGATCCTGGCTATATTTCAGGAACAACTTATAAGCTCAACCCCATGTGGGAAAAATATTATCGCACAGCACAAAACTCACTAACAGCAACTTACAATACCCTGCGCCCTACACAATTTCTTGTCGACAAATATAAATCCTTAAACGATCCTCGACTGTCCCTTATATATCTTGCCGTAGATGATGAATATATTGGAGTGCCCTTGGGAGCTACTGCCGAATATACCATGGCAAAGACTTCTGCATTTAGAGGACCCCAAGAAAATGGAGGCAAGCCAGCAGGAATTTATAAGTCTTCTACTCAGCCATCGATGTTCCTATCTTCTTTCGAAAGTTTGTTTATACAAGCCGAGGCAGCACAGAGGGGCTGGATCAATAAGAGCTCCAAAGAACTGTATGAGCAAGCTGTTGGCGAATCCTTTCTTTATATAGGAGCCAGCGGAGTAGAGGACTACCTAGCTCAAAGCTCCGTTGCTTTGGATAATGCCAGCAACAAAATAGAGAGGATAATAGAACAAAAGTGGCTGTCTCTAAATTCCCTCAGCGGATTTGAAGCCTGGTGCGACTACCGACGATTGGGAATACCTAAAATACCTCAATCTCTGCAAAGCCCCAATGAGGATCAAGGCTACAGACCACGAAGATTAACATACAGAATCTCTGAATTATCCCGCAACCGGGTCAATGTGGAGGCACAGGGCGAAATAAATGCCTTTGAATCGCGAGTGTTTTGGAACAAATAATAATTTATCAATTCCTTTAAATACCAAAAGAGCCGCTCTGAATATCTTTCAGGGCGGCTCTTTTTTATAGCCAATTTATTATAGCTAAAGAGTAAAAACGATCAGATTATTTGGAATATCTGCTCTCTACTATTTTCCAATCAATAATACTCCAAAGCGCATTGATGTGATCGGCACGTCTGTTTTGATAGTCTACATAATAGGAATGCTCCCAAACATCAAAACCCAAAAGCGCAGTCATCCCAGATTTTAGAGGGTTGCCAGCATTACTTTCTTTGGTGATGCTCAATTTTCCAGCCTTGTCTTGTACCAGCCAGGCCCATCCAGAGCCAAACAGAGAGACTGAAGCAGCAGAAAATTCTTTCTTAAAGTCCTCGAAACTGCCGTAACTTGCTTTAATAGCTTCTGCAAGTGCCCCTGTAGGTTCACCTCCGCCTTTAGCACTAAATGTAGCAAAGTAAATCTCGTGGTTCCAAACTTGTCCGGCATTGTTGAAAATAGGACCATCAGAATTGATGACTATTTCTTCTAATGTAGAATTTTCAAACTTGGTTCCCTTAATGAGATTGTTCAGATTTGTTACATATGCCAATAAATGCTTGCCGTGGTGCAATTCAATTGTTTGTTGGCTAATTACAGGTGCCAAAGCATCGGTGGCATAGGGTAATTTAAATAATTCAAACGTCATAGCTTTAATGTTATGAATGGTTAATACTAAAAATAAAAATAAAATAACTTTCTTTTTCATAAATATCATTTTAAATGTTTATGAATACCATCTACAAAGTAAGCAATCATTTTGCAATAATCTTTGATAAATTTGAAATAAATGAAAAACATTATGTATTTTTACCAAAGATATATTTATTTTACAATTTGAAATTTTAATCAATAATACACTATACACTTATGAATTTATTATTGTTGAGTAATTCGAGCAATCCTGGAGAGGCTTATTTAGAGTATCCGCAGAAAGAAATTAAAGCTTTTTTGGGAAACAAGCCTCTTACGGCAATTTTTATCCCTTATGCTGCTGTAACTTTCTCGTATGATGTATACGAAGCCAAGGTAGAGGATGTATTTTCAAAAATAGGGCATAAGGTGCGAAGCATACACCATTTTGATGACCCTATTGCAGCCATAGAAGGTGCCGAAGCTATAATTATTGGGGGTGGCAATACATGGAGGTTGGTGCAGCAGCTGCACCTCCACAAACTAATGGACGTAATACGCCAAAAGGTGAGTTTAGGAACTCCTTATATAGGATGGAGTGCGGGAAGTAATGTGGCATGCCCAAGTCTTAAAACAAGCAACGATATGCCTATTGTTGATCCTATAAGTTTTGAAACACTTAATTTAATTCCTTTTCAAATCAACCCTCATTTCTTGGACATACACCCTGCAGGCTTTGGTGGCGAAACTAGGGAAGATAGGATTATGGAGTTTATAGAGCTTAACCCCGATACCTTTGTTGTAGGACTCAGAGAATCTAGCTTGTTTCATATCACCGATAATACAATAGAACTAAAAGGGCCTAAAACGGCTAGAATATTTAAAAAAGGATTGAACATCAAAGAGCTAGGCTGTGAAGATGATTTCTCCTTTTTACTAAATAAATGAGATTGTGAAACACTACAAATAATATTTTATTAACTTACTTATGGCTACAGTACTATTTAGAAAATGCGATCTTAATGATTCTCAAGATTGCCAAAGCTTACATATTTTATTTGAACAATACATGCTAGATCCAATGGGCGATGCCGATACACTAGAAATCAATCAGCAAGAAAAATTGATTGAAGAGTTAGCAAAAAGGCCCTATGCTAGCATATTTTTTATTCTGCTAGATAATAAAATTGCTGGCTTTTCAACTCTTTTCGAGCTTTTTTCTACCTTCAAGGTAATGCCTTATTTGTATATTCACGACTTTGTGATAGACAAATCTTGCAGAGGAAAGGGTTTAGGAAAGATTTTTATGGAATTTATTGTAAATTTGGCAAAAGAAAAAGGCTGCTGCAAAATAGCTTTGGAGGTAAGGGAAGACAATGCTGCTGCCAAATTAATATATGCCAAAGCTGGTTTTGTAGAATGCGAACCCAGCATGCACTTTTGGACAAAAAAATTAGATTGATTTATTATTTATTCGTAATTTTGCGAGCCCAATTGCTGACTGTTTATAAATAGAGGGGTTCTAAAAATTATATTTTTAGACTCTTTAAAGGGTGATAACCAAGGGAGTTTGCCTTTGCAAATGACCACGCTAGAATCCCGCAGGCAAGGGTGGCATAAAACATATAAAAAAACGCGCAGATATGAAAATTGCAATTATAGGTACTGGATATGTAGGTCTGGTTAGTGGTGCTTGTTTCGCAGAGATGGGAACAAAAGTGGTCTGTGTAGATATTGATCAAAAAAAGATAGCCGACTTATGCCAAGGAAAAATTCCTATTTATGAGCCAGGACTAGAAGAAATGGTAATTAGGAATCATAAAGCCGAGAGGCTGCAGTTTACCACAGAGCTAAAATCAATACTCGACGATGTGGAGATTATTTTTTGTGCCGTAGGCACTCCTCCCGATGAGGATGGGAGCACCGATTTGAGCTATGTGCTTGAGGTAGCAAAAAATATTGGGAGTCATATCAACAATTATGTCTTGGTGGTAAACAAAAGCACTGTGCCAGTAGGTACGGCCGAATTGGTAAGAAAAAAAATTCAAGAGCAATTAGATAGGCGAGGAGTAGAGATTGCTTTTGATGTGGCATCAAACCCAGAATTTCTAAAGGAAGGTGCTGCTGTAAAGGATTTTATGAGTCCCGATAGGGTAGTGGTAGGTGTTGATTCTGAAAAGGCAAAGTCCTTGATGAGCCGATTATATCGTCCGTTTTTGCTCAACAATTTCCGTGTTATTTTTATGGATATTCCCTCAGCCGAGATGACCAAATATGCTGCCAATGCAATGCTGGCAACCAGGATAAGTTTTATGAACGAGGTAGCAAATTTATGTGAGATCATTGGAGCCGATGTCAATATGGTAAGAAAAGGCATAGGTGCAGATGCTAGAATAGGAAGTAAATTTCTATATCCAGGCTGCGGTTATGGTGGTAGTTGCTTCCCTAAAGATATAAAATCCTTGATAAAAACTGCAGAACTCATCGGCTATAATATGCACCTGCTAAAATCTGTTGAAGAGGTCAACGACAGGCAGAAAATGATATTGTTCAAACGACTAAAAGAGTATTTTAAGGGAGATTTGAAGAATAAAAAAATTGCCCTTTGGGGCTTGGCATTCAAACCAGATACCGACGATATGCGAGAAGCCCCTTCACTGGTTATTATTGACCAAATATTAGAGGCTGGAGGGTATATAACTGCCTATGACCCTGTGGCTATAGAGGAAGCAAAACGTAGGTTAGGAGATTCTATTTCTTATGCCACCGACATATATGATACTGCAATTGATGCCGATGCCATTTTGGTAGTTACTGAGTGGAAAGAATTTAGGTTGCCCTCATGGAATGTACTAAAAAAACTGATGAAAACGCCTGTAATATTCGATGGACGAAATATTTATGAAAAATCAGATCTTAAAGATCATGGTTTTGAATATTTTTGTATTGGCAGATAAAAATTAATTACGAATTTATAATGTGTTTTATAAATTCGTAATTCTTTATTTTAAATTTGCTGATGCAAAGACATTACTTTTAACTTATCACTACAAAGATGCAGTATTTAAGTTGTCTTTTTCTATATCTTTAAAGTACTTGTATGTACCCACTTTAAGGTCATTACATGCCATTTCATCACAAACAATGATACCTTTAGGGTGCAATTGTAGTGCCGTAATAGTCCACATATGATTGATAGAGCCCTCAACAGCCTGTGCCAAGGCCTGCGCTTTGTTGTGCCCATTTACCAGTATCAATACCTCTTTGGCATCAAGGATAGTTCCTACCCCCACTGTTATAGCAGTTTTAGGCACTTTATTTACATCATTTTCAAAAAATCTGGAGTTCGCAATTAGGGTTTCGCTTGTTAGGGTTTTCAGTCGGGTACGAGAAGACAGCGAAGAGCCTGGCTCGTTGAATGCAATATGCCCATCAGTGCCAATACCTCCCACAAAAAGATCAATGCCTCCCAAAGATTTCATCTTATCTTCATAGGCCTGGCAGCAAGCATCAATATCTTTTGCATTTCCATCCAAGAGATTCACATTTTCTTCTTTTATATTGACATGCTTGAAAAAATTGGTCCACATAAAAGTATGGTAACTTTGTGAATGGTCTTTTGCAATACCAACGTATTCATCCATATTAAAGGTTATAACATGCTCGAAAGAGACCTTACCTTGTTTATTTAGCTCAATTAGGCATTGATACATCTTTAGGGGTGAGGATCCTGTAGGAAGTCCCAAAATAAAAGGTTTTGCTGCACTTGCTTTTGCCGCATTAATTTTTTTGGCAACATAGCTTGCAGCCCAGTGAGACATAAGCTCAGCATTTGATTGAATAATTAGCCTCATAATTGCATATTTTTAATAAATTTTTTTGATCTAAAGTACAAATCTACATATTTTTTTCAATCTTAGACCCCTATACAAATAGAATTTTTAATTATTGCGCTAATTGTCTTTGTAAAATAAATAAGAAACAGTATATTTGTTGCATATAATTTTTAAAAAAACAAAAAGATGGAGAAACAGTATGTTGTAGGTATTGATATGGGTGGAACAAATACCACCTTTGCTATCGTTGATGCAAGAGGATCAATTTATCAAAGAGGAGCAATCAAAACGGGCGATTATGAAACCGCAGAGGCCTACACAGATGCCTTGTGCAATGGGGTAAACGACTTAGTAAAAGATGCTGGTCTGCAAGGTAGTATCAAGGGAATTGGTATGGGTGCTCCCAATGGCAATTATTATAGGGGCACGATAGAATTGGCAGCAAATATTCCTTGGGCAAACAAATCGGTGGTTCCCATAGCCCAGATGATTACCGACAAAACTGGATTGCCTTGCCAACTTACCAATGATGCCAATGCGGCAGCCGTAGGAGAGATGACTTATGGAGCAGCCAAGGGAATGAAAGATTTTATCGTCATCACTTTGGGCACAGGCGTAGGTAGTGGTGTTTTCTGCAATGGACAGTTGGTTTGCGGTCATGATGGCTTTGCAGGCGAATTGGGCCATGTCAATGTGCGTCGCTTCAATGGCAGAGCATGTGGATGTGGAGCTACTGGCTGTTTGGAAGCCTACTCTTCGGCTACAGGGCTTGTTCGCACGGCCAAAGAAATGCTGGAATTGCGATCTGAAGACAGTATTCTTCGAAGTATTTGCGATAGAGCTCTTACATCGAAAGACGTTTTTGATGCTGCTGAGAAAAAAGATTTTATAGCCCAGGAAATATTTAAATATACGGGAAATATACTTGGAGAAGCTTTTGCCAATTTTATTGCTTTCTCAAGTCCTGAGGCCATCATATTATTTGGAGGGCTCGCCAGAGCTGGCAGCCACCTACTAGAGCCCATGCAAAAATCTATGGATGAAAATGTGCTTAGCATATTTAAAGGTAAAACCAAACTGCTGGTTTCTAATTTGAATGACTCTGAGGCTGCCATATTGGGAGCAAGTGCACTGGCATGGGAAGATAAATCGGGCAAATGAAAATTGTAGTTTTAGTAATTGGCAAAACAAACCAAGCCTTTGTGCAAGATGGCATAGAGGAGTTTTGCGGACGACTAAAACATTATATACCCTTCGATATAGAGGTGGTAGCGGATATTAAAAATGCAAAAAATCGCTCTTTCCAAGAAATAAAAGATAGAGAGGGCGATATTTTGCTGAAATATTTCCGACATGGCGACCATATTGTACTTTTAGATGAAAATGGCAAACAGTACTCTTCCTTGGAATTTGCCCATTTTATCGAAAAAAAAACACATCAAGTAGGCAAAAGATTGGTCTTTGTGGTAGGCGGTGCCTATGGGTTTTCTGAGAAAATATACGCCAAAGCTAACGAAAAAATTTCTATCTCTAAGATGACCTTCTCTCATCAGATGATAAGGCTTATTTTTGTTGAACAAATATACCGAGCCATGACAATAATGAATAACGAGCCTTATCATCACGAATAATTAATAGCTTTAAAAGTTTATCTTATTCCACAGGAGTTCGCAGGCGCTACTTTGCATCGCATGGGCTTACTCAAATCTAGTCGATGTCCAATAAAATATCTTGGGCTCTGATTTGAGAATGCTCTCCATTTTTTTTCTTTCATCTTGGTCTATCATCAGCTGGCTATTGAAATATTGATTAATGGTTTGCTGCTCCTTGTCGTATCGGTATTCCATCATTGAAATATCCAGGCGGCTCTTGTTGAGCATTGTTTCAAAATAATCGCTGTCGGATGCATCTTTTAAAAACCACTCAGCCCCAGCAGGGGAGAATAGCTGTTTGCTGTCAATGGCTTTCCAATCGGTGCTATAAAACTTAATTTTACTGTCGCAAGCTGGTGCGCAAACTGTTTGAATCACACAAAGTAGTTTGGAGTGATTGATCATCGGCAAAAGGGCAAAAGTATATTTTGTATTACCCATTTCTAATAAAAGATGGTCGTCTGACAACTCTCTCAAAGTGCTTAAGCCTTCAAAAGTATTCAATACTTGGGCTGTTTTATTGTCTTTGTACAGATCCATTAAATCTTGTCTCTTAATGGAATCCAGCAGAAATAAAATATCATTGGGCATTTTTCCAAAAACTATTTCCATAGTTTGTCCTTGCACAAAACCAAATCCTAAACAAAAGATTATAAAGGCCAATATTTTTTTTAACATAAAATAATTGAATAATTGAATAATTAATGAAAGCTTCTAACGGCTGCCCAAATATAATAAAAACATACCTAATAACACCAAAAATAAGTCAAAAGCCTTTGTTTTTAGGTTTTTCTCCCTGTATATGAGTGCTCCTGCTATGAAAGTAAGTATTACGTTGCTTCGCCTGATCATTGAAACTATTGAAATCATAGAGTCGGAAAAAGTAAGGGCATAAAAATATACGAAGTCGGCCATAGAAATAAAGATGGAAATAAACACAATAGCCCATCGCCATTCAAATGCGGTAGTCTTCTTTCTGCTAGGATACCATACAAGCATCAAAACGAAAAACATAATCACCAGTTGATAAATATTATACCAAGCTTGCACTGTCATTACATCCAAACGTTTCATCAGGTATTTGTCATACAGTCCACTCATAGCTCCTGTGATGACCGATATGATTAAGAAAAATATCCATTTGTCTTTTTTGAAATTGATGCCCTCTTTTTTGCCAGCCAACGAAAGCAGGAAAAAGGAAATAATTGACAACAATACGCCCAACCACTGATAGAGATTGAGTCGTTCGCCAAAAATTAATAGCGCACCCATCAATACCAACATCGGCTGGCTGGCCTTCACTGGACCTATAATGGTCAATGGCAGATGTTTGATAGCAAAATATGCAGATATCCAAGAGCAGAGCACAATGCACGATTTGATAATTATATAGCCATGTGTTGCCCACGAACTAGAGGGCGCAAAAAAAATAGTTCCCCGCAAGCTTTCGGGGCTCAATACCGAAACAAGCAAAAAAGGAGCGAAAATAAGACTACTAAACAGCGTATTCAAAAAAAGCACTGGAATAACAGCGTTTTTATTGAGCGATACTTTTTTACATACCTCGTAGATACCAAGCAAAAAAGCAGAGAGAAATGCTAAACCTAACCACACTTTATATAATGTATATTGATAAATTAAAATTCTTGGGCTTCATACCTCCCAGGCTATTCTTTGATTTCTAAATCTGTCACATTCATAAAAATATCTTTGGGATATTCTATATCACACAAAAATAGGGCTTGGGCAAATGCCGAACTTCCAGCCTTGCCTCTATCCTTCGCCTCAATTACTTGTCTAAACTCAGGCAGCGAGCATTTTCCTCGTCCTACCTCTAGCATAGTGCCCACAATGGCGCGCACCATATTGCGAAGAAAACGATCGGCTTGTATTGTAAATACCCACATTTCATCGACATATTCCCATCCTGCCTGATGAATTTTGCAATTATTTGTCTTTACATCTGTATGCACCTTGCTAAAACTTGTAAAATCGGTGTATTCCAATAAGCACTGTGCCGCTTGGTGCATTGCTACAAAATCGAGCTGAGGATATATGCGACAAGAAAAATCGTGATGGAAGGGATTTTTCTTTTGTGTAATGTAGTATTTGTAGGTTCGCGACATGGCACTAAATCGTGCATGACCTTCCTGCACAACAGGCACAATTTTTTGAATTGCAATATCGTGAGGCAACATACAGTTGAGACGCTTGCAAATAAAGCCTAAATCCAAATCGTCGCCCCACCAATCAAAATGGGCTACCATAGCTGCGGCATGTACTCCCGCATCTGTGCGCCCAGCTCCTGTGATTGAAATCTTTTTTTGAAGTAGGGTGCTTATTGCCTCTTCTATCTTTTGCTGCACTGATATGCCATTGGGCTGATTTTGCCATCCACAATAGCATTTGCCATTGTATGATAGGTAAGTAAAATATCGTTTCTTTGTCATTAAAGCCACTCTTTTGTGTTATTAAGATGCAAAAGTATTAAATATCTTTCAGTATGGAGGTAAGAGATTTGATTTATTATTAACTTTGTGAATTAAATTATAAAAACATAAAATGAATCATGCTTTAGTAAACACAGATTACCATTTCCCAGAACAAACCAAGGTATATCATGGCAAAGTAAGGGATGTATATACCATCAAAGAAGATCTCTTGGTGATGGTGGCAACAGATAGGATATCAGCTTTTGATGTGGTACTTCCTCAAGGAATACCCTACAAAGGGCAGGTATTGAATCAGATAGCCTCTAAGTTTTTGGATGCAACATCCGATATTGTTCCCAATTGGAAGCAGGCCAGCCCCGATCCAATGGTCACTCTGGGCTTGCAATGCGATCCATACAAGGTAGAAATGGTCATTCGCGGCTATCTTACAGGTAGTGCTTGGCGCGAATATAAGGGCGGTGCTCGTGTGCTTTGTGGCCTTAGTATTCCCGAAGGTATGAAAGAGAATCAAAAATTTGAGGAGCCCATAATCACCCCCACCACCAAGGCCGATAAGGGACATGATGAAAACATCTCCAAAGAAGAGATTGTAGCTCAAGGATTGGTGTCGCTACAAGAGTATGAGGCTCTCGAAAAATATACGCAGGCATTATTTCAAAGAGGAACAGAAATGGCTGCTGCCAAGGGTCTTATATTGGTAGATACGAAATATGAATTTGGCAAAAAAAATGGAGTAATATATCTTATAGACGAGATACATACGCCCGATTCATCGAGGTATTTCTATGCCGATTCGTATCACGAACTGTTTGAAAACGGCGCTGAACAAAAGCAGCTGTCCAAAGAGTTTGTTCGCAAGTGGCTTATGGATAATGGATTTCAAGGAAAGGATGGTCAAAAAATACCCGAAATGAGCCCCGAATACTGCCTTTCTGTATCCGACCGCTATATAGAACTTTTTGAAAAAATTACTGGGGATAAATTTGTCAAAGCAGATCTATCGGAGGTAGAAAGGCGCATAGAAAATAATGTGCTTGTATATTTGAACAAATAATGGTGACAGGATAATGGATAAGAGTCTTTCAAATGATGCTAATGAAATTTTGCCTTATAAGAATGACGACAAGAAAGTGGTTCAGGTAGAACATATGTTTGATGCCATCGCCCCAAAATATGATAGCCTCAATCATACTCTTTCTATGGGCATAGACAGGGCTTGGCGTAGAAAGGGAATACTTGAACTCGAAGACCTGCATCCAGAGCAAATATTGGATGTTGCAACAGGCACAGGCGATTTGGCAATCTTTGCCCACAAACTATTAAATACCAAACACATATTGGGAATAGATATTTCTGAAGGTATGATGAATGTTGGTAGGCAAAAAGTCTGCAGCATGGGTCTTAGCGATGTTATTTCGTTTGAAAAACAAGACTGTTGCCAACTAAGTCTCAGCGACAATTATTTCGATGCCGCCATGGTAGCCTTTGGAGTGCGTAATTTTGAAAATTTGGATGCCAGTTTGCAAGAAATACTGAGGGTGCTCCGTCCGGGAGGGAGGCTAATGATACTGGAACTCTCCTCGCCCAAGAATTTCTATATTAGACAGCTTTATACCATTTATTCCAAGCTGATAATACCCTTTGTAGGGCGCTTGGTTTCAAACAATAAGGCTGCATATAGCTACCTTCCAAAATCGGTAAAAGCATTCTATCAAGGCAAGGATATGGTAGATATACTCACAAAAAATGGATTTGTAGATGCCCAATACCAAACATTCACTTTCGGAATATGCTCAATGTATTTGGGAACTAAGAAATAAAAAATATTATTTATTATGGACAGATATGGTTTAGTAGGGTTTCCCCTAACACACTCTTTTTCAAAAAAACACTTTAATGAAAAGTTTGTAGCAGAAAAAATTAATGCCGAATATGTTAATTTTGAGATTCCTACAATAAAAGAATTTGAAAATATAGTCAAAAACAATCCCACACTGAAAGGAATGAATGTTACCATTCCTTACAAGCAACAGGTAATTCCTTACCTGGATACCATGGACGAGAATGCCAGGGTTATTGGAGCTGTCAATGTTATTAAAGTTAATAAAAATAAGGGAAAAATCCAATTAATAGGACATAATACCGACATCATAGGTTTCAAACAATCGCTAGAGCCCCTGCTAAAAGAGCATCACCGCAGAGCCTTGATATTAGGCACTGGAGGGGCTTCAAAAGCCGTTTTTCATGGTTTGCAGCAATTGGGTATAGATGCAGTTTTTGTTTCGCGAAAGGCCAAGCTCAACGAATTAAATTATGATGATTTGAGCGAAAAAACTATGAGGGAATTTTCCCTTATTGTCAATACCAGCCCTGTGGGAATGTTTCCAAACTCAGACCAATGCCCTAATATTCCTTACCAGCTGCTAGATGAGAGGTATCTCTTATACGATGTGGTGTATAATCCTGAGGATACCCTATTTATGAAAAAAGGAAGAGACAAGGGAGCTATTGTCAAAAATGGCTTAGACATGCTTTTCCTTCAAGCCCTTGCCGCATGGAAGATATGGCACAAAGATACTTAAATAAAAAAAAATGATGGGCGAAATTACACAAAAGCAAAGGGCAGGTAGAAATAAAACCCTGAGTCTTGAAGCCGAAGAAAAAGACGTTTTATCCGATAAATTTCTACATATTACTGAAAACAAAATCTTGCTTGAAGCGGATATTATTGACAAAACAATATTAGCCGATCTAAATGCTATAATTGATTTTATTCCTAAGGAAATTGCCGATTTAATAGTGATAGATCCTCCTTATAATCTATCAAAAAATTTTAACGGCTACAAGTTCAAAGCGTCTGATGAAAACGAGTATTTAGCATACCTTCGCAGCTGGTTTCCCAAAGTTGTTGCCTTATTAAAACCCAATGGCTCTCTGTATTTATGCGGAGATTGGAAATGCACTTCTGCACTCCAGCAAGTGATGGGTGAACATCTAACTATAATCAACAGAATTACCTGGCAGCGAGAGAAGGGGCGTGGAGCTCTCTGCAACTGGAAAAATGGAATGGAGGATATTTGGTTTGGCGTAAAAGATGCCAAGAACTATTATTTTGATGTTGAAGCAGTAAAAATGAAGAGAAAGGTGCTAGCTCCTTATCGCAAAAATGGCAAGCCCAAAGACTGGGAGGGGACTAATGATGGGAAATTTCGTCTCACCTATCCCTCCAATTTTTGGGATGATATTAGCATTCCCTATTGGTCTATGGCAGAGAATACAGACCACCCTACCCAGAAGCCCGAAAAGCTAATCGCTAAATTGATATTGGCAAGTTGCCCTGCCGATGGATTGGTGTTTGATCCCTTTCTAGGCTCTGGCACTACCTCGGTGGTAGCAAAAAAATTAGGAAGGCACTACCTAGGAGTAGAAATGAACGAGGAGTATGCCCTCTTAGCAGAAAAAAGATTGATGATTGCCGAAACCAACAAGTCTATACAGGGCTATACGGATAAGGTTTTTTGGGAACGCAATACCCAGCAGCAGCAGCAAAAAAAAAAATATGAAACCAAGGGGAGTTTGCCCGAAGATAGGAAGTAAGTATAAGTCTAAGCTCTTTATTCATTGTATATGTAAAAATAATACTCAAAAAATAGTGCTTGGAAAGGAAAAAAAATCTATTTTTGTGAATTATAATCATTTCTAACAAAATTACTTAATAAAGTGAAAAAAGGCTTTTTTGAACGATTTCTCAATACCGTAGAAAGGGCAGGTAATGCCCTCCCTCATCCCGCAATTCTATTTGCAAGTTTCGCACTTTTGGTACTCTTTGTATCTTGGCTGGTAAGCTATCTCGATCCTATCGTATTGCATCCCTCTACGGGCGAAAGTATCAAAGCTGTCAATCTTATATCGCAAGAAGGTCTGCATCTTATATTGACTAAGACGGTAACTAACTTCACAAATTTTGCCCCCTTAGGCACCGTACTCGTCGCACTCTTGGGTGTGGGTATTGCCGAAAGATCAGGACTTATAGGCACAGCACTGCGGCAGGTAGTGATCATGGCACCCACAAGGATATTGTCTTTCG
The DNA here is from genome assembly GCA_003851245.1 of Bacteroidales bacterium. Classification (GTDB taxonomy): domain Bacteria; phylum Bacteroidota; class Bacteroidia; order Bacteroidales; family Azobacteroidaceae; genus BHEP01. The sequence continues at coordinate 17,376 of BHEP01000052.1, forward strand.
TCATTGTCTTTGCTGGAGTTATTTCCAATACTGCCAGCGAGGTAGGCTACGTACTCTTAGTGCCACTTGCCGCCACCATGTTTGTGGCTGCCGGCAGGCATCCCTTGGCAGGTTTGGCAGCAGCTTTTGCGGGAGTATCGGGAGGTTACAGTGCCAATCTTTTGCTCGGCACCATAGATCCTCTCTTGGCAGGACTTTCTGAGGAAGCAGCACACATCATTGATGTGGATTATATTGTGAGCCCCGCTTGCAACTATTATTTCATGTTTGTATCCACCTTTCTAATTGCTGGCTTGGGAACCTTGGTGACCGAGCGCATCATTATTCCCCGATTGGGTCTGTACGTTGCTGCCGAAACAGAAGAAATACCAACAATAGAGAGACTGACAGCCCTAGAAAAACGAGGCTTGTGGTATGCTTTGGGAGTTACCATTGCCATGAGCATACTTATACTATGGGGCATCCTTCCCGAAAATGGCATCCTGCGTGATGCGAGCACCGGCAGCATACTGAAATCGCCACTGATGCAGGGCATAGTTACCATTATCTTCGTGTTTTTTGGCCTGACAGGTATTGCCTATGGTCTTGGAGCAAAAACATTTACCAAAAGTGATGAGGTAATTGCTGGCATGAGTAAATCTATGGAAACTCTCGGCAGTTATATCGTACTGGTATTCTTTGCCGCCCAATTTGTAGCTTATTTTTCGTGGTCAAACATTGGTCTGATATTCGCACTCAAGGGAGCAGCTTTTTTGCAGAGCATCAATTTGAGTACGGTACCCCTAGTGATATGCTTCGTACTACTGGCGGCAGTAATCAACCTAGTGATGGGTTCGGCTTCTGCCAAATGGGCTATCATGGCTCCGGTATTCATTCCAATGCTGATGATGCTGGGCTATTCGCCAGAATTTACGCAACTAGCCTACCGCATAGGCGATAGTGTTTCCAATATTATTTCGCCAATGATGTCTTATTTTGCGCTTATTGTTGCATTTATAGCCAAATACGACAAAAAAGCAGGAATTGGTACGGTGGTCTCACTCATGCTACCCTATTCTTTTGTATTTCTTATCGGTTGGTTAGTACTCCTGTTTTTATGGATATGGATGGGCTTGCCTATAGGTCCGGGAGCAGAAATTTATTATAAGGGACTCGTGTAAGTCAATAATTCAAAAATGTTTTCATATGCAGCGGTAAAAAAGCAGGCTCGGATTTTTAAAAGCGTCATCAAGCTTGATAAAAATTTTCAAATCTATGTTCTTGGTGATAATCAGTACATCAAGAAGGGCTTCGATGAAGAGACGGGAATGCATTATTATCAACTATTTTTTAAGGATGAACAATAATGGATATCAAAAATCGCAGTAAAAAGACTTCTGCTAAAAGCCAATAATTTATCGTGGGACGAAATAGGCATTGATAATGCCGCTTATGAGGATATTGATACAGATACTGTTGAGCGCTTTATTACCAAAGCAAGCGAGTACAATAGGATGCCCTCGGGGATTGACAGCAAGAATATCAGACAGCTGTTTCAAAACCTCAAGCTCATCACCAAAGAGGGCGACTTGACCAGAGCAGCAATTTTGCTGTTTGGCAAAGAACCAACACGTTTTTTTAGTTGTGCTACATTTAAGATTGGACGCTTTGGAGGAATAGACCCCACCGATTTAATTATTCAAGATAAGGTTGAGGGAAATCTGTTTTCAATGTTTGATCAGGTGATAGATTTTCTTAAGTCGAAGTACCTGCTCTCGCCCATAAGTTACAAGGGCATGCAGCGTGTTGAGACGCTTGAGATACCCGAAAAAGCTATTCGAGAGTCGATTCTTAATGCACTAATACATCGATATTATTCGAGCTCATCAGCGATAAGCTTGCGAGTATATGAACCCAGGGTTTCGATTTGGAATGCTGGAGAACTTGAGAAACTCAGTATTGAGGATTTGAGTCGAGAGCACGATTATTTTCGACGTAATCCCTTTATTGCCGATATTTTTAACCGTGCTGGATACATAGAAGCTTGGGGGCGCGGCACATTAACAATTATTGAGCAGACCCAAAAGAGCGGTTTGCCTGCACCAATTTTCAAGACCCGTCAAGGAGGATTGGAAGTCGAATTTCAACGCAGGCCTATCATATTTTCGCCAGAAGAGACAAAAAATAAGCTGTCAGAACGACAACAAAAGACCATTGAATATGCAAAAAAAAAATGGCTCAATCACCAATAAACTATATCAGGACTTGCATACTTGTAGTGTTAGCACGGCAAAGCGGGACTTAAGTCAACTGGTTTCTTTAGGTCTGTTTGAGCTTCGTGGTCAGGGTATAAATTCAAAATATGTTGAATCGGGTCATAATAGGGTCATAATCGGGTTGCAACAATATTTAGGATGATGTAATTGTCAAATTATTGTGCAACGAGAGGGAAATTGTCAAGGAATGTCTTGTTTGTTATTTTTTTTCTTAGATTTGAACTTAAAACAAATACGCATCAAAATGTCAGGACTAAATCTTCCTTCTTATGAAATAAAAATAGCTAAAAAGCGAGGAAAGAATGCTATTTTTGATCGCTTACGCAAACGATATCTAATGCTGAATACAAGTAGAATATGTAAAAGCAGCAAATAATAAAAAATATGGCACTACAAGAATCACAGACAATAGAGGGGTTATAAAAATTAGATTTTTCGACGCTGTCAAGG